>JAQXAF010000008.1 GCA_029253085.1 Luminiphilus sp.
GTTATCCCGTATTTCCCACTGTCAGATGAAATGATTTTAGCGATAACGCGACTGCAGTTAGCACGGATTCAGAAGCGAATTGAAGCTGCTTATGGAATTCCGCTGACGGTCGATGATGCTGCAGTGGAGCTTATTCGACAGCGCTGCATAGAAGTCGAAAGTGGTGGGCGCATGATAGACGCTATTCTTACAAATACAGTATTACCGGAAATTTCGAAGGAGTTTTTAACCCGGATGATGGAGGACAAGCCCATCACTGCTGTATGCGTATCCGAAACCGATGGACAGTTTTCTTACCAATTTGAGTGAGTGAAATACGATGAGTGCCGGACGAAAATATACTGTATCGACCCCCCTTGGTGATGCCCTAAAACTTGTGTCCATGACGGGTGTTGAGCGTCTGGGGCGTGGATTCAGCTACTCTGTTCAGGTTCTCTCCGAAAACGCTGAAATTGCCACTGATGATTTGCTGGGTTTGCCAGCAACGGTCACCGTGGAGTCGAGCACAGGAGCAAAGCGCCACTTTAACGGACTGATTGATCGCGTGCAGTTTTTTGGTGCTCCGTACCCCGGTCAGTGGTCTTACCAGTTGGAGCTGGTGCCCTGGTCAGCCATGCTCGATAAAGTTGCGGACTGTCGCATTTTTCAAGAAATAACGGTGCCCGATTTATTAAAAAAAGTATTTGCCGATAGTGGCTTTACCGATTACGAGCTGAAACTTACTCGCACTTATCCCGAACGCGAATATTGCGTGCAGTATCGCGAAACCACGCTCAATTTTATTATGCGACTCATGGAGGAAGAGGGGATTTACTTCTTCTTTAAGCATGAGGAGTCAGCGCACTCCATGATTTTAGTGGACGATCACTCTGGTCACGATCCGGTGCCGGGTCAATCGTCTATTAAGTACCACCCCGACGATGTGGGGAAGCGCATACAAGAAGATTCGATTAGCTATTGGACAATGGGAGCACGTGTTTTATCCGGACAAGTCGCTCTGAATGCCTACAATTTTGAAACGCCCAGAGCTGATATCTCTAGCAAGCGCCTCATTGATCGCAAACATGCCCAGGCTTCCTGGGAGGTGTTCGATTTTCATGATCGATATGGCGACATCAAAGGGGGCGAGCATTACGTTAGAAATCGCATTGAAGAATTACAAGCCGACCACGAGGTATTTCAAGGGAAAACAGATAGCTTGCAACTGGCGTTGGGTCATCTTTTCAAATTGCAGCAACACCCCCGGGGCAGTCAAAATCAGGAGTATTTGCTCACTGAAGTTGTTCATACACTGGTGGCTCCGGCTTATTGGTCAGGGGGCGCCGACGCAGCTGCCCAGACCTGGGAAGTTGACTTTTATTGCACGCCCTCCACCACACCCTTCAGATTGGCTTGCTCAACGCCGCGGCCGTCGGTGCGTGGCCCTCAAACGGCGGTCGTCGTGGGTCCACCAAAGGAGGAGATCTATCCAGATAAGCACGGTCGTATCAAGGTGCAGTTTCCATGGGATCGTTACGGAAAAAATGACCAGGCGAGCTCTTGCTGGATTCGGGTGGTGCAATCTGCCGCGGGCCCTGGGTTTGGTGCGCAATTTATTCCTAGGGTAGGCCATGAGGTTATGGTGGCCTTTATTGAGGGCGACCCTGATCGTCCACTGGTGATGGGCACAGTTTACAACGGTTCCAATGCGCCGCCTTACGGATTACCTGCTAACAAAACACAGTCAGGCCTTAAGACCCGCAGTTCTCCCGGTGGTGGTGGATCTAATGCCAATGAAATTCGCCTAGAAGATAAAAAAGGCGCCGAAGAATTTTATGTGCAGGCAGAAAAAGACAGAAAAGTCTTGGTTAAGAACTGTAACTCGGAAACGGTAGGCGCAGACGAATCACTCAATGTGGGTAAGAATCGCACTGCAGAAGTAGGGGATGACGAAACGCTGTCAGTTGGTAAAAACCAGAAAGAGACTATTGGCGTTAATCAAGAATTAAGTGTTGGCGCTGACCGTAAGCGACTTGTTGGCAATAGCGAAACGGTTACGATCGCAAACATCCAGACTGAAACGATCGGCAATTCCCGGATGACCAACATCGCTAAAGCTGATGCCCTGAACGTGGGTTTTTCGCAGGAGGTCAGCGTAGGCGCGACCTATAATTTAACCGTGATGGGCTTAGCAACAACCGAGATTGGTGGTGTGCACACGCTTGAGGTGGGCGGCTTGCAAAGTGTGTCGGTTGATGGGATGCAGACTATTGAGGTTGGTGGCGATCAACAGATAGAAGTGGGGAAGATGCGGGCCATTGAGGTTAAGGAAGACGATTCCTTAAAAGTGGGTAAGTCTTTAGTGATAGAGGCCGCCGACGACATTACGCTCAAAACTGGGTCGGCAAGTATTGTGATGAAAAAGAATGGCGACATCACGATTAAGGGTAAAAACGTCACGGTGAAGGCGTCTTCAAAAATTTCCGGCAAGGCGGGATCCAGCGTAAAATGGAAAGGGTCGAGTGTTGCCGAGAACTAGGTATCACATGATTTGAATCAATGTGCCAAAGGGTCGCGATAACAAGCTACGTAGCATAGCTTGTCGATTGGGTTAGAGTCGCCTACCCATAAATGGATGAGGCTGGTAGCGAAGTCTCGGGCCCCAGTGCCTTTGCACAGCACTGGTAAAAAGGTGCCTAGACTCAGTTGAGTAAGATTAATCAAGAAAATTGCCCCTAGTGGCGAATGGGTTGGGTGGCGTATGATTAATGCGGATAATTTGGAGGGGACCATGAGTAAAGCAATGGAAGTAGTACGAGGGCTCTTGTTGTCGGCTGCGATCCTGCCGGGCGTTGCCATGGCATCGCTGACTGCGGATATCCTCGATTTTGGCGAAGTTGTACAGGGCACAGCGGTGACAAAGTCGGTCACTGTGACCAGCGACGCTCCGTTCTATCATTACCTAATGGGTGGGTACACCTCCGGCGCGCCATGGGTGACTGCAGCGCCAGGGTCCTGCCCAAGCGGCGCTAACTCCGGTGAGGTTTCTGCCTGCCAAATTTCGGTTACTTTAGCCCCCAGTAATAGCACGAGCCTTGGCAGTGGTTTTGACGCGGTGAGTTATGACTACAAGTTTGATGACATGCCTTTTAATGCGAGCGCTACAGGGGCGGACGAAGCAGTTGTATTTATCTCTGTAAGCTACACCATCGTGGAAGCCGATCCTGATGCCGATGGTGATGGCGTTGCGGACGATGCTGACCAGTGCCCCAACACACCGAATGGAGAAGCAGTTAGTTCTCAAGGTTGTAGCTTGAGCCAGCTCGATTCAGATGGTGATGGTGTGATCTCTGACCAGTGTCCTAACACGCCTGCGGGGGAAGCCGTGGATCGTGAAGGTTGCAGTGTTAGTGAACTGGACACAGATGCCGATGGTGTATCAGATGCTATCGATCAATGCCCGGACACACCGGCTGGGGAAGCGGTAGATGCTCAGGGCTGCTCAAAGACTGAGCAGGACGACGATGGCGATAGCTTTGCGAACGATGTTGACGAGTGTCCAAATACGCCGGCAGGAGAGTCGGTCGATGCTCAGGGCTGTAGCCAGTCTCAGAAGGACGACGATGGTGATGGCATTGCGAATGATGCCGATCAATGCCTCAACACGCCGGCCGGGGAATCAGTAAATGCTCAAGGCTGCTCAAAAACTGAGCAGGACGACGATGGCGATGGCGTTGCGAACGATGCTGACCAGTGCCCAACTACGCCAGCGGGTGAGTCGGTCGATGCTCAGGGTTGCGCCCAGAGCCAGGTAGACGATGATGGTGACGGCGTTGCGAACGATGCTGACCAGTGCCCAAATACGCCAGCGGGTGAGTTGGTCGATGCTCAGGGTTGTGCCCAGAGCCAGGTAGACGACGATGGCGACGGTGTTGCCAATGACGTGGACCAGTGTCCGAATACGCCTGCCGGTGAAGCGGTTGATGCGCAGGGTTGTGCGCAAGCAGAGCGGGATGATGATGGTGACGGTGTTGCCAATGACGTTGACCAATGTCCTAACACGGCACCGGATACACAAGTTGACGATACGGGCTGTCCCACAAAAGAGGAGGTGCTAGACAGCCT
>JAQXAF010000036.1 GCA_029253085.1 Luminiphilus sp.
GTTTGAGTCTCGCCGCCGCCGCCGATCTTCGAGTCGCCGACAGCACCGCAAAATTTTGTGCAGCCTATATTCGCATTGGGCTTACCGGCGCTGATATGGCCAGTAGCTACCTTTTGCCCCGATTGGTCGGTGGCTCCTTTGCGGCTGAAATGATGATGACCGGTCGTGCCTATGCTGCCGATGCAATGGATAAACGCGGCTTCCTTTCCGACCTTACTGATCCGGGGGCAAGGGAACCGGCGGTGGAGGCCTTGGTCACCGATCTATTGGCGACGGCGCCCCTTGGGCTTCGTCTGACCAAAGAGGCAGTCCATCTGGGTATTGATTCGTCCTCCATGGAAGCGACTATGGCCCTAGAAGATCGGCATCAGACATTGTTTGTCGATGACCGATGATGCTGCCGAGGCCATGCACGCCTTTCAGGAGCGAAGGGCTCCTGAGTACAAAGGCCGGTAATAGTAAGCAGGCGTCCCGCCCGGAGCTGCCGGTGTTTTTTGTCGCGGCCCTCCCGAGTTGCAGTGCTATCGCGAACCGATAGCCCTTGTAGTTTGCCGGTCAGCGGTGATCACCCGATGATTCTTTCCAAGAGCGAGAGTTCGTTTGGGGCGCGGGTTAGTTCTGTTCTCGGTAAAACTGTTGCAAGAGGTCGGCAGCACCCTCAGGTGCTGCGCTCTCGCTTCTGGCAGCCTCGGGTGATGCCAGAAACGCTTCGAAGTCCCGCAAAAGCTGAGTTTTCGCACCTTCCCTGACCGCTTCACAGCGACGTCTACTCTGCCGGATTTTGGGAGCTTCCTGCATTAAATCGGCCAGCGACTGCCACAGCTCGGGGATGCCCTCATCATCGGTGGCGATAGTAGTGAATACGCGGGGCGGCGTCGCTGCTGGCAAACATTGCAGCGATTGCTCAAGTAAAATTTTGGCGTTTTCAAGGCCCGGTCGATCGGCTTTGTTCAATACAAAGGCGTCGCCCTGCTCCGTCAGGCCCGCTTTGTTGGCCTGAAAACTGTCTCCCCAGCCGGGGTTGAGCACAACCGCGACGCGGTCCGCCAGCTCCATAACGTCCAGCTCGACCTGCCCAATACCTAATGTCTCGATGATGACCAGCGGCCAGCCTGCGGCATCTAGCACGTTGACCGAGGCGCGTGTCGCAGCGGCAATGCCCCCCTGATAACCCCGTGAGGCCATGGAGCGGAAAAATACTTTTTGATCGAAGTGGCGGTAGTCCATCCGCACACGATCTCCCAACAGTGCGCCGCCGGTTAAGGAAGAGCTTGGGTCCACCGCTAGAATGGCGACCGCGCCGTAATGATCTAGGGCATGGGGTAGCAATGCGCTGATCAGTGACGATTTACCGGCTCCCGGCGGTCCGGTGATCCCCAGTACGTGCGCGGCGGCGGGTTGCTGCAGGGCTCGCTGTTCAATTTCCAGCGCCTCTGGTCCACCCGATTCAATAGCAGAAATCGATTTGGCGAGTGCTCTGCGTGCGGTGAAACCGTCTCCCCAGTCAGCACTTGTGGCGTCGCTCATTGTGCTGTGCTGAGTCCTGTGAGCCGATTGGCTGAATCGACAATGTCAGTCAACATTGACCCTGGAGGAAAAACTTCGAGTCCCTTTGCCTCGAGCTGCTTGCAGGCATGGGGTGGAATGGTTCCCCCAGCAAAGATTGGCATGTCTGGCGCTGCAGACTGCACCGCGTCAACGGCCCTCAGTGCCACATCGATGTGACCACCGATATTAAGACCTACCAAATCGACGTCTTCGTCTATGGCAGCAGCAACAATTTCGGCGGTGGTTGCCATGCCAATCATGATCACCTCAAATCCAGCATCCCGCAAAGCTCTGGCTACAATAGTTGGCCCGCGCCAGTGCCCATCCAGACCGGTCTTGGCCATAAGAATACGTTTTGGCTTCACGACGTCGCTCCCTTTAACATTGAATTGGCGTACGCCAATCACCGAAAACCTCGCGGTATACGTCACCGACCTCTCCCAGGGTTGCCTCTGCTTCGAGACAATCCATCATGACCGGCATAATGTTGTCGCTGCCACGGCAAACACGCTCTAAATCTTTGAGCGCGGTTTTTGCCCCTTTTTCATGCCGCGTCCGTTTGACCTCTTTGAGGCGCTCCAGTGCCACGTCGAATGCATCA
Organism: Luminiphilus sp.; assembly: GCA_029253085.1. GTDB lineage: Bacteria > Pseudomonadota > Gammaproteobacteria > Pseudomonadales > Halieaceae > Luminiphilus. Next base: position 2,150 of record JAQXAF010000036.1, read on the forward strand.
TCGCTCCCGATAAAGCCGTCTATTTCAAAGGGACTGCTATCATCATGAGCCATGGTGACACCGACAATATTTGCCTCGCCACTTTCGGTCTGCATAAACTCTTTGTGTTGATTTTCTTCAGCCTTGGCGTGCAACCAACCCGAATCAAGGCAGGCCAAATAGCCACCTCTTGCGAGGATTTCTTCAAAAAAAGCCCACGCTTTTTCAACGAGTTGCGCAGTGAGTGTTTCGACGTAATAAGACCCCCCGAGCGGATCAGTGACGTCGGTGAGTCCGGTTTCTTCCATAAGTATTTGTTGAATTCGAACTGACATCTGATGGGCGTGTTCGGAGGGAATGGACAAGGCTTCATCGTAGCCCGACACACCTAATGACTGGACACCACCCAGCACCGCGCTGACGGCCATAAGAGCGCCGCGCACCAGATTATTCATGGGTTGTTGATAGGCCATTTTTGAGCCAGCCGTTACGCAGTGAATTCTAAGATTAGCTACCCGCTCGTCGTTTATGCCATAGCGTTGTTTTAGCAGGTCCGACCACATAAGCCTCGCGGCTCGCATTTTGCAGGCTTCCTCAAAGATTTTGATAGAGGCCCTGAAGCTAACTCCGCCACAACCCCTAGCGGCGACTTCTAGGGGAATCCGCCCCCGCAACTTAATTTCGTCGAGGTATTCTACGGCGTTGGCAAACAAACTCCCCAGCTCTTGATCCGGAGTAAGACCGGTATCGGCTCCGTTGTAACCAGCAATTGATACAGGTACCCAGCGTGGAAGATGTTCTGTGCAAAATTCTATGATGTCGCCGTTAAAGCGTAGCCCAGCATCGGTGGGAATCTGTTGTTTGGTGACGCATCCGAGATAGGTCAGATTGAAGTCACTCTGCCCAGTGCCAGCTAACTTACTCAGGTCATATCCTCTTTTTTTGGCAACGGCCCAGTAAGCAGCCAGGGCAAAGGGTGCGTGTTGTACCACCGCGCCTCCAGCATGGCCGAAGCTGGTGTCCATAGGCAGCCCGTCGAGACAGATGGCTGTATCGCGCACGCTTTGCATGACCGCGCCCGTCAGCCCTACATCTTCTCTGCGCGCCAGTACTTCGGGATGGTCAACGTTGTAGCAGTGATCTGCCGTATTACGGTCGTGCTCCATGATGAAACCGGTCTCACCGTTTTTTAGCAAAAACTTGATGCGTTCATTCTCGTCTTCGGGCTTTCCAAAACCACTGAGCTGAAAAATACGCCAGGGTTTGGATCTATAGCCGGAGGGATGAAAGCCTCGGTGATAGGGGGCCTCGCCCGGCGCTACATTCACGCGCTCGGCGTGGGAGTCGGGTATGTCTTCCGCCGTGTAATAGGACTTAAGGGGAATATCCGAGCAAGCCTGCACCGTGTCTTGTGGATCTTTTGGGCGCATGTTGTAAAACCTCTCCAGCATGTTTTTTACTCAGCGTACTACATGTTTACTTTCGAGTATGCAATTGATACGTTGAGTACAACAACTACAAAAAAATGAACATGGGGGCACGCTGTGTTTGGATACGACGCATCAACGCTGGGCTTAACCGCAACTGAGCGGGTCCATATGGGGCGCCGCGCCGCCGAGACTCTTGGCGAAGAGGCCCAGCTTTTAGGTGCTCAGCGAGTTTTTCTTTTGGTCAGTACCACATTGCGCAACAAAACCAACGAGATTGCTGAAATTGAAGCGGCTTTGGGCGCTCGTTTGGCACAGACCTACGATGGTATTGCTGCCCACGCCCCGCGGACGGACGTGTTAAAGGCGATTGAATCTGCGCGGTCAGTGGATGCAGATTTGATCATTACGGTGGGTGGCGGCTCTGTTACCGACGCGGGTAAGGTTATTGCTCTAGGTCTCAAACACAACATCAACACTCACGAAGATTTCGAGGGGTTCTACGTCTTCGTAGACGATAATGGCGACACCGTAGCACCGGTTTTTGAAGGTCCCGATATACGTGTTATTTGCTGTCCAACAACGTTGTCTGGGGGTGAGTTCAATACCATGGGCGGTGTCACTGATGATCGCGAAAATAAGAAGCAGGGCTACACTCACCGTATGATGGCGCCGATCGCTATCGTTCTTGATCCTGCCCTGACTTTGCACACGCCAGAATGGTTATGGCATTCAACCGGCGTGCGAGCCGTTGATCATGCGCTAGAATCCCTAAGCTCCAATCACTCCAGTTACTTTTGTGATGGTGTGGCTGAAAGTGCGCTCAGGTTGCTCAGTCAGGCTATGCCAGCCGTCAAGGCTGATCCCTCCGATCTCGATGCGCGTCTGCGTTGCCAGATAGGTGCTTGGCAGTCGATGATTCCCATTATCGGCGGTGTTCCGATGGGCGCGAGTCACGCAATTGGTCATGTGCTAGGGGGGACCGCAGATGTTCCTCATGGTTATTGCTCCTGCGTTATGGCGCCGGCAGTGTTGGCTTTTAATAAGCCGGTTACCGGCGCTAAGCAGGTAAAAGTCAGCGATAGCTTTGGGCGTCCGGGAGAGGATGCCAGCGTTGTGCTCGACGAGTTTATCCGTGGGCTGGGCATGCCTCGGTCATTAGGTGAAGTGGGGGTTAGCGATGACCAGCTCGATCTCATCGCCGAATACACCATGTTGGATTTTTGGTCCCGCACCAATCCGCGTGAAATCACTGGCCCCGCCGATGTTCGAAGCATTTTGGAACAGGCGCGTTAACAGTGACTGCGGCGATTAGTCTCGCGCAAAGTAACCTTAAACATGAGGTTTCCGATTTTAAACGTCGGCGCATTCGTGAAGAAGCCAGTCATCTGTTTTTTCAGCAGGGTTACGAAGGGACAACCCTCGATGCTATTGCTCAGCGACTCGACGTTACCAAGCCCTTTCTTTACACGCATTACGCTAACAAAGCCGAGCTACTCTATGACATTTGCAGAACAGGTATTTTGCAGTCGCTAGCAGCCATTGATCCTATTCTAGACGACAGCACGGCGACCGCAGCGGATCGCTTGGGTCGCTTGGTAGAGGCGGTTTTGGCGATTATTTTTGATTATCAGGAATTTATTGTTGTCTACGAGCGCGAAGAAAAAAACCTCGATGAAATGCAGGCCAGAGAAATTCGCGAGCACCGCAGCTTATTCGACCATAAAGTTGCCATGTTGCTAGAGCAAGGTCGCGCGTCCGCAGAATTCGAGGTGATCGATGCGGTGCTCACCGCTAATACCATTGGTGGAATGATGACGTGGGTAGCACTGTGGTATCGCTCCGGCGGTAAGCGAACCCGTCACCAGATTATTAGTCATACGCTAAGGATGGTGTTCTCAGCAGCGGGTGCAAACCAAAAAGGTCAAAGCGACATTTTGCCCCTGCGGCACGAGGAGGGTGGCGTTAAAGGGGTGGATAAAATATGAGCACGCAAACATCAACGTCAGACCCGCGCATCCCCGAGCGCGATCGCTGTGTAACGCGCTATCTGCTGCAACGCTGGGCAGAAGAGAAGCCTGAGCAGATTTTTGCACTGTTTCAAGATGGCGAGGAGTGGACCTACGATGAGCTACTCAGCAGAGTCCAACAATTGGCCGGTGGTTTTGCTAAAGCGGGTGTGTCGCGTGGAGATCATGTTGCCGTTTGGATGTTTGATGGCAAGGAGGCAATCCTTACGTTTTTTGCGCTGAATTACTTGGGTGCTGTGTTTGTGCCGCTTAATACGGCTTTTAAAGGGAAGGTACTCGAGCACACGCTTAACCTGTCTGACGCCGAAATTTTGGTGGCTCATGCGCAACTGTTGGAACGACTTGGGGAGGTTGTTTGTCCCAAGCTGAGTCAGATCATCAGCCTCGGTGATGGTTCGGTTCCTCGGGATTATCAGGGCACACCTTGGTCCGTTGTTAGTGAAGCTAGTGCCGTCCCGCCTGAACTTGATCGACCCATAGAACCTTGGGACACCCAATCTATTATTTTCACATCGGGTACTACTGGCCCCTCAAAGGGCGTGCTGTCGTCCTATCTCCATATTTTTACCAATGCGGGCCCTGAGAGTTGGCCATTTGTCACGGGTGAGGATCGCTTCCTCATCAATATGCCTATCTTTCATATAGGCGGCATGGGTGTGATTTTCGTGATGCTGGCGAGGGGTGGCTCCATTGCCGTTTCAGAGGGATTTTCAACCGATACGTTTTGGCCTTTTGTTCGTTCATCGAAAACGACCGTTGTATTCTTGCTGGGTGTGATGGGTACTTTTCTGTTGAAGCAACCGCCCTCCGACGGTGATCGTGATCACGGGATTCGATTGGTGTTCATGGTGCCACTTACCGAGACATGTGCTGAATTTAAGACCCGCTTCGGTCCCGATGTTTTTACCATTTTTAATATGACCGAAGTGAGCTCACCCATCGTGTCAGAGGCCAATCCAACCAAGCGGGGTACTTGTGGCCGCAAGCGCGATGGCGTCGATGTTCGTCTGGTCGATGATCATGACTGTGAAGTGCCTCTCGGCGAAATCGGAGAAATGATCGTTCGCACGGACCGCCCTTGGGGCATGAATTCGGGTTACTACAAGCAGAGCGATGCCACGGCAGAAGCCTGGCGCAATGGTTGGTTTCACACCGGAGATTGTTTCCGTGTTGATAGTGACGGCTACTATTATTTTGTGGACCGTATGAAAGACGCGATCCGCAGACGCGGTGAAAATATCTCATCTTTTGAAGTGGAGGCGGAAGTCGTGGCGTACGAGGCCGTTCGAGAGGCCGCCGCCTACGCCGTGCCCAGTGATGTGGGTGAAGACGAGGTGATGGTGGCGGTTGCTCCTGTGGAGGGCCAGACCATTGATCCCGAGACCTTAGTACGTTTTCTCGGTGAGCAAATGGCGCATTTCATGGTGCCACGATATGTCCGCATTCTTGACGAGCTGCCCAAAACACCGTCATCAAAGGTCATGAAGCATGTATTAAGAAACGAGGGTATTACTAGTGATACCTGGGACAGAGCAGCCATTGGCCTGCAATTTAAACGCGAAATACTAACGGCCCAGTAAGGGTTATAAACCTAAAGTTGTGAAGCGAGGAGTAACACCCATGAAAATAATAGGATATTTCCCAAGGTTCCTAGCGCTCAGCAGCGCGGCTGTTATGACTGCTCAAGCGCTAGCCCAACCCGCTCTAGAAGAAGTGGTGGTGACGGCCTCCAAAAAAGATGTCTCAGTCACTGATCTTGCGGCGGCAGCCAATGTGATTGGCGGTGAAGACATTGTTCCGGGAGGGGTGCAATCCGTACGCGACATGATTGTCGACGTGCCCAATCTTTCCATCGGCGATCAATTTGGTTTCGCCCGGGTCTTTATGCGCGGTATTGGCATGACCAGTATTGATATCGGGGGTGAGGGTGCCGTCGCTTTCCTGCAGGACGGCGCTATTATTCCTCGTCCTGCAGCGCAGTTAATGGGCATGTTTGACTTGGCCCAGCTTGAAGTATTACGCGGGCCCCAAGGAACACTGTATGGCCGTGGTGCGACTGCCGGCGTTATTAACATGGTGACGGCGAAGCCCGGGGATGATGTTGGCGGTTACATCCGAGCAACGGCGGGTAATTATGGTTTGCTTGATATTGAGGGTGCGGTAGACCTGCCTCTCAGTGATGCGCTGTCAGTACGATTGGCCGGTAAGTTTGAGAATCGGGATGGTTATGGCACCAACCTGTTTTCCGGCGAGGAAGTTGACGATCGTGATGCTCAAGCTTATCGCGCGACGTTCGCCTACGACGCTGGTGGCTCCTTTAGGGCAACAGCCGCTTACCAGCATTACGAAGAAGATGATCAGAACTTCGCTTTTCACTATTTTGGCCCCTCGGAGGGTAATCCATTAGGCCCACTCGCGGTGCCAATTTTTGGTGGCCAAACGGTCTTTCAGGCGGGGGGCAGTATTTACGACATCAACTCCGATCAAGAGGCTATAAATACGCGGGAGGGTGAGAGCGGTATTATCACTATGGAGTTTGATGTCGCAGAGAATCAGACGTTGAAATCCATCACATCTTTTCAGGAAATGGATCGTTTCCTAAGGGACGATCTCGATTCCACCGACGCAAATTTATTTGGTCAGAACAACTACACTGAAGAGAGTGAATCCTGGAGTCAGGAGCTGACCTACAATTTCTCTGGGGATCGTCTCGATGTTTTAGCGGGCGCCATGTACTTTGAGGAAGAACTGTACGGTCAGGTTTTGGTACCACTCACCAATATTTGCGCATTACTTGCGCCCGAGCTTTGTGGAACACCCGTGGGAGATTTTCTCAGTACCGGTCGGTATGAGCAAAACGGTGATGTTGATATTGAGGCCTATGGTATTTATGCGGAAGCCAGTTACCAGCTAACAGAAGCCCTCAAAATAATCGCCGGCGTGCGCTATAACTATGAAGAACGCAGCGGCACAGGAGCTTTTGTGTTTGATGCGGCGGGTCTTGATGTTCCAACGAATCAAAGTGAGGACTGGAGCGATGTCACTCCTCGTCTAACGGTAGAGTTTGAGCCCAACGACAACATGTTGCTTTACGCGACGTATAACCAGGCATTTAAGTCGGGGGTAATTAATACGGGTAGTACCAGTCCGGCGCTCGAACCCGAGACCGTCGATGCTTTTGAGGTTGGCGTTAAGGGTTCGACAGCAGATGGCGGCATGCGCTATGCGATCTCTGGCTTCTACTACGATTATGCCGATCTGCAGATCTCTTTTGTTGATGAAACCAGCACGGTCAGCACCATCAACGCCGCTGAGGCAGAAAACTATGGCATCGAGGTCGAGATCGATGCAGCGCTATCCGATTCGTTCACCATGGATTTCTACGCAACGTACTTGAGCGCTGAATACAAAGAGTTCTTCAATGGCGATTACTCGGATGGCTTTGCGGTAAAGGACCTCAGTGGTAATACGTTACCCAATGCGCCGGAGTACACCTTTAAGGTGGGCCTGAACTATATGGCGTCAATGATGGGCGGGGATGTGATGTTGCGGGGTGAATACTATTATCAGGACGATGTTTATTTCACCGAATGGAATCGTGCTGATGCGTATCAAGAGGGTTATGGTCTTCTCAATGCGCGTGCGGTCTACACGTTGCCTGGCGAAAGCTGGAGCTTTGCTGTTTGGGGGCGCAACCTTGCCGACGAGGAAGTGATTTCTAACAACATCATTACGGCGCCGCTCTATAACTCGCTGCGGGTGGGTTCAATGTTGCCACCTCGCACCTACGGTGCAACCGTTAGCTTCGAGTTCTAGGCGTGTCGGCGGGGCGTTGCCGTGAATAGCACGTTCTCCTTCAACCCTATGGATCCGCAACTGCTTGCGGATCCATACCCTATTTTTCGCCAAATGCGTGAGGACGATCCAGTACATCGGTCAGATCTCGGATTTTTAGTGATGACCCGCTACGATGATTGCCGCCACGTGCTGATTGATAAAGCCTTTGGCCAAGGCGACTTTGTTCGTAATATTCAGCTGTTTTACGACGAAGATTTTGACGTGTTATCTCACCCCGCTTATGCCTGGCTGTCCCGTGTATTCGTTATGCAGGATCCACCTCAGCACACGCGGCTGCGGGGTCTGATCGCGGGGGCGCTGTCACTGAAGCGCATTCGTGCCCTGGAGCCACGAGTAAGAGAACTTGCTCGCGGGCTGTTGGCCGCTATAAAAGGCCAGCCCGGCGTGAATTTCATTGAGACCTTTGCTTATCGGTTTCCCACCTTGGTCATGTGTGACATGTTGGGTCTTGAGGAAAGCGAGTTTTCTGATGAACTTCTTCTGCAGTTGAATCAGGCGATTGCAGATACCTTCCCCGTGTTTGAAACGAGAGCCCTTAACAGCGCTGAGTTGGCATTAGCCAATCGACAGATGGAGTTTTTGACGGCCTTTTTTGACGACTTGTTTGCCAGGCGCCGTCTCAATCCCCGCGACGATCTGAGTACCGCATTGGCCATGGCCAACGAGGGTGGCAATTCGATGTCGCCCGAGGAACTCAGTACTTCAGTCATTGGGCTGTTTGGGGCGGGCTTCGAGACGACAGCCCACATGATTGGTAATGGGTTGTATCTGCTGGGAGCTCACCCTGAGGAGCGCGCTAAGCTAAAGGCAGATCTCAGCTTGGCGGGTGCTGCGACCGAGGAGATTACCCGCTTCGAGTCATCACTTCAGGCGACGTACCGCACAGCGCTGTCCGATACGGTGGTGGGAGATCGATCTATTCAGGCGGGTGAGCGTATCTTGACGATTGTTGCGGCGGCTAACCGTGACGCCGCTGTCTTTCAGCAGCCTGAATCCTTTGTGATTGATGCGCGTCAGGAAAAACCGCTGACCTTTGGTGGCGGCATTCATTATTGCGTGGGCGCTGAATTGGCGCGACTAGAAGGTCGGATTTTCTTGGAAGAGCTGTTTTCGGTCTACCCCAACTTTCAAGTTGATACCGAGTCTGCACGTCTTCGACAGGCGTTTTTATTCAGGGGTTTTGAGCATCTAGGCGTGACACTGTAGTGGCTGAAGCGCATCGTACGGCAAGGCGCATGCTGTCACTAGGCCTGTTTATGCCCAACTGCTCGAATATGCCTTCGATATCGACTCATGAAGTTGTCTCTGATCAGTGGACTTATGCTGAGAACGAGTTGCTGGCCCAGCGTGCGGAAGCGCTGGGTTTTGATTACCTCTTTCCCGTATCGCGTTGGCGTGGGTTTGGCGGTGAAACTAATTTCTTGGGAACGTCACTTGAAACAACCACTTGGGCGGCTGCGTTGTTGCGCACTACTGAGCGCATCAATATTTTTTCAACCGTGCACGTCCCGTTATTTCACCCCTTTGTGGTGGCTAAAATGGGGGCCACTTTGGCGCACATGAGTAGTGATCGCTGGGGTCTAAATGTTGTTAGCGGTTGGAGTGCTCGAGAATTTGGCATGATGGGTGTGGAGTTGGCCGAGCACAGTCGACGCTATGAGCGCACCGCAGCCTTTATCGAAATTCTTAGAGGGCTTTGGGACTCGACTCAGCAACCCCTCAATCATCACAGTGATTGGTACCGGGTGATCGATGGAGAGGCATCACCTATCCCTCAACGGCAGCCACAAATTGCCAATGCGGGAACTTCGGCAGATGCCCAAAGTATGACGGCGCGTCTGTGTGACTGGGCCTTTATCTCAACGCCATCTATCGCTGCCGTGGGGTCTATCGTTGAGAGTATTGCGTCTCAGGCGGCTGTACATCACCGTCGAGTCAGGACTGCAATTTTTCCTTTCTTACTGTGGGCTGATAGTCGAAGCGAGGCCGAAGACAGATTAGCGGCAATCATTGCGTCTAAAGACTCTGTGGCGGTCGATAATTGGCTTCACGATTTAACCGCGGGTAGCGGCTCGTTTGACGATTTCACCAAAGATATGCTGGCGGCCTCGGGTGGCGGTGTACACGTCGTTGGCACCGCTGCGGACGTCGTGGAGCAGCTTATTGAAGCCCATAGATTGGGTGTCGATGCAGTTATGCTGACGTTTCCCCAATACCGTGACGATCTCGAACGTTTCGCTCGAGATATCCAGCCCGCATTGGTTGACGCGAATATTGTCGCTCCCTAACAGCACTATGGTGCGCTTCGCATGATCACAATGAGTCGAGCGGCTTGGGCTTTTGCCCGTGTCGCCCCTTGCATTTTTCGAGGCATGTTGCTGGGGGATAGGAACCATGGAACGCGGTAAAACTCTGATTTGCGATGGCTTTGCTTTTATTGAGGGACCACGTTGGTACGGGGGGGCATTGTGGTTTTCTGATATGTATGACGAGGCGGTTTATCGCGTGGTACCCGGTACTGCCCCTGAGCGCGTGGTGGCAGTGCCTCAGCAGCCATCGGGTTTGGGCTGGCTGCCCAATGGTGACCTACTGATTGCGTCCATGCTGGACCGTCAGGTGTTGAGATATACCGGTTCAAAGGCATTGTTACCCTATGCCGATCTGTCAGCAATTGCAGAGCGTCGTATCAATGACATGCTGGTCGATTCACAGGGTCGAGCCTGGGTGGGAAACTTTGGCTTCGATCTTTCCGAAGGGGAAGCCGTCCTGCCGGGAACGCTAGCGCGGATCGACATTAATGGATCGGTGCACGCTGCCGCGGGCGATCTGCTCTTTGCTAACGGCATGACCCTTTTAAATGGAGGGTCGGTCTTGGTGGTCGCGGAGACCTATAAAGGCTGCCTGACAGCGTTTGATATTTCTTCAACATCTGAGCTTATCAATCGGCGTATCTGGGCGGTATTACCCGAGGGTGCGGTACCCGATGGTATTTGTGCTGACACAGAGGGTGCGATTTGGGCAGCGTCACCGACGACGGGGTCGGTGTTGCGGCTGCGTGAGGGCGGTGCAGTTTTGGACAGCATAGAGACTGGCCGGCAGGCGATTGCCTGTGCACTCGGTGGGCCAGAGGGCGACACGCTGTTTATCAGTTCGGCGGTGGCGACTAAGCGACAGGCATGTCGAGATGCGCTGACGTCCCGCATCGACGCTTATCGGGTATCGGTGCCGGTGGCCTAGCGAGGTTTAGTTCTCGCTGGGCCGACACGGGGCAATAGCGCCGCCCAGACAGGCTTCCCGAATACCCCGTTTATCAATTTTCTCAGTGGCGCCTCTGGGTAGCGGTTCTGGGTAATGCCAGATTTTTTCTGGGATTTTAAAACGGGCTAGCGTCTGTTCGAGGGCAGATTGCAGCTGCGAAAAGGTTGGGGCGGTACTGCTGTAAACCGCAGCCCCGACCGTCTCACCAAGGCGTTCATGGGGAATCGAAAAGACGCTGGCTTCTAATATGCCTTCGATCTGATGTAACGCACCCTCCACCTCGGGGCAGGCGATATTTTCGCCACCTCGAATGATCATATCTTTCTTGCGACCCACGATATAAACCAGTCCATCCGCATCTTGGTAGGCCAAATCGCCGGTAAACATCCAGCCCTCACGCAGCGCATCGCGGGTTTGCTCGGGCTTGTTGAGGTAGCCGCGCATATTGGCAGCACTTTTGAGTGCGAGCTCCCCCACGGCACCGGTATCGGCATCGGAGCCGTCATCCGCGACAATTTTCAGGGCTTGAACCGGCGGTATCAGCAGACCCGCCGCGCTGGGATGATCTATATAGTCTTTTCCTGACAGGCGTAGGCCCAAGCCATTGGTCTCGGTCATGCCAAAGCCTGTCGCTGGAGAGGCCTGCTTAAACTGTTGGGCAATTTTCCCGACTTGATTGGGCGGCCGCTTAGCGCCCCCGGCATCGATAGAGTTAAGGGTGGACAGACTGGCACCCGTCGCGGCGGCAGCCTCCAGAATGTCAGCGGACATGGTGGGCACCCCCCAGAAGCGAGTGATTTGCTCCGATTCTATTAAGTCCACGGCAAGCGCCGGGTCCCATCGCGGCATGAGTACGACTTTACCGCCTGCTGCCAAAGTCAGCAGAAAACAGCTGTTGGTACCCGAGATATGAAAGAAAGGCACAGTCACCAAATTCGACTGCCCTAAAGGCTGCCCTGTTTTATCGGTGGCGACCGGTATGGGATGACCCATGGCTTCATAGGTCGCGAGGATCATTAGCCAAGACCACAACGCTGTAATCACACTGCGGTGCGTAAGGATGACGCCTTTGGGATGGCCGGTAGACCCCGAGGTGTACATAATCGAGAAATCATCATCGGGATCGGTGGCATGGGGAGAAAAATCGGCATCGGGGTGGTGTGTCATCAGCGTATCGAAATCATGGGGCACCGTATTTTTAGGCCTCACTCGAATCAATGTAATCCCTAACGTTGACGCCGTATCTTGCAGTCGGTCGGCCCGGGCATCATCCACCACCGCCAGTCGCGCACCCGAGTCCTCAAACCCATACGCCAGCTCGTGAGCAGTCCACCAAGCATTCATGTGCACCGCTACTGCGCCCAAGGAAGCTGCCGCTAGCAGGGTGATGACATACTCAGGATAATTGCGCATGGCAATGGCAACACGGTCGCCCTTGCTAACACCAAAGTCTTTTTGGAGTACTTGGGCGAAGCGCGATACCCGTTTAGCAAACTCTCCGTAGCTCAACCGTTCCGCCTCAAAGATCAACAGCTCTCTGTCAGAAAATTCCGCTGCGCTTTGTCGTAACAACTCGGCGAGGGATTTTGGAGCATTGGCAAATACTGGTAGGGGTGAGCCGTTGACTATCGCGTCGGTCACAGCAAAACGCGAGTTCTCTTGAGTTAAAAGGTCTACGGCTTCTTCCAAAGAGGATGATGTCATGATGGTTGTTTACCTTGTTGTATTGATGCTAACTGTTATTGCCGCTGAGTGCGGCAAACTATACGCACTTGAGTTAACCAGTACACGGGGTTCTCGGTGCGCCATATTGCGTACAACCGTTGCTAAAACTCAATCGACGATCCAATTCCTTTTAAGACTTTAGAGTTGCAATGCAATCTACGAAATCAGGCTCAAATATACTGCTGAGGCTATCACCGTAGGGTGTAGACAAAGATCAATGTCAGCGAGAAGGCGTGTTTTTGGCTGGGCGTGTCGCAAGGGGTAAACATTCCGGGGCGTCCGTTTAGAAAGCGGAAAGCCCTCAAGCAGTTGCAGAAATAGATAATTCTAAAAATTGCGCGCAAGGAGTGAGGGTTCGTCAATAGTGTGATTTAGGTAAGGGGTTCCCGCACAAAACGACTGCTAGCTCCTGGTCTTGCTGCAAGGCGTTAGAGTCGGTAGGTCGAGCCTTCCTCATCGAGGATCAATTTGATGTCTCTCAAATAGCAATCTGCCGAGTCCGGGTATGCAGCGAGCTCGTCAGCGGTCTTTCTGGCGATATTTTCATCAAGAATTCGCAGTGGCTGCCCGGTCTGTAAAGCACTGATATAAGTCTGTGCTGCACGCTCGAAGTAGTAGAGCTGAAAGAACGTATCGGCTACATTTTGGCCCAATGCTAAAACCCCATGGTTACCCATCACCATGATGCGTATTTTAGGATTAGTTAGCAGACCCGCGCAGCGAACCCCTTCGGCCTCAAATGCCAAGCCGCCGTACTCAGTATCAACAATATGGCGCTCATAGAACATGGCACTATTTTGATCGATGGGTGGCAGCGTGCTGTCAGCCAGTGTTGCAAGCACGGTGGCCGCTTTGGAATGTACGTGCATCAGGCATCGGGCATGGGGGCACAGCCTGTGAATCGATCCATGTAACCCCCATGCGGTTGGGTCAGGGGCGTCAGGGCCTTTCATTGAGGAAGGGTCATTGGCATCAAGCAGTATGAGGTCTGAGGCTTTGATGCGCCCAAAATGTACTTGATTGGGGTTCATTAAAAACTGACTCCCCGTGGCATCAACGGCGAGACTAAAGTGATTGGCAACGGCCTCATTCATGTTTAGTCGTGCTGTCCAACGAAATGCAGCGGCCATGTCTTGGCGCCGACTCTCCAGGTCGCGATCTGTCTTTAGCGTTTCAACCGTGCCTCGCATCATTTAATCCTTTGTCAGTTATGCCAGCAACAATTTGCCAAGTGAACAATCATGAAGTGATTTATAGTTCTAGCGAGCGGCCTTGTCCACTCTAATAAGGCGGCAGCTGGCCGGAGCGTAAAGTGGGTGTCGAGGATGCCCTTGCTGAGTCTTACCAAGGCAGTATAGTCCTGGGATTTTTTCTATCAGGTATTGATCTCTGCTTTGTAAGCTGCCCCCGTTGCCCCAAGCGGCGACCACAGGCTCGATTCCCTGAGTCAGCTTTTTTATCCAATAATTATTCCGGGGGCCCACGGGGTCTTGAACCGTGCATAATTTTCTGGGGTGTTGGCCTCGCCATGCAAAAAGATTGATAACCGTTACCGCAGAATATCCCCAGTCATCACTAAATCTGATGATCCTGCGCAGGGTCGGATCATCGGCCTTGGCATCTGCTGTGGAGGGATTGAGGCCAACAAAGATAATTTCAGGGCCATCACCCCAACGTCGTTGCAGCCAGTATCGATAGCCCTTGCACCGTGATAGCCCTGCGCTACGTTGCACGGCTTTTCCATCCTGATGTTTCGACAATCGCAAAAGACACGGCAAACTCCGTTCGGTAGATAAATTAACGTTGGTGCAGTACTTTTATACTCAGAGTTTCGAATTTTTTGAGGGTAATAATGGAGCAGATTGTTAATAACTTTTACAGCGCAATAAAGTCTGGGGATAACGAGCGCTTGTGGGCTCTGGTTCACGATGATTTTACGCTTGTGTGCCCAACCCGAGATCATGTCCTGTCAGGAGTTTACCAAGGAAAGTCGCGTTTTTTTGAGGAGGTGCTTCCCTGCGTCTTTGGTTGCGTTGATCCTGAACAAATTGTTTTCTGCGATGAACACCGCATTCTCTGCGCAGACGAGACTACCGTCGTGGCCTTGGCGGTGAACAAGGGGAGCGCGCGGTCTGGTGAGCACTATGATCAAGCGTACCTCCATATTTTTAAATGCGTTGGGGGGCAGGTTTTAACTTTAATCGAGGGTTTCGACACAGCCCTCGCCAATCGGGCGCTGTGGGGTGACACCGTGGCTTTGTCGGCAGATCAGAGTTTTACGATGGCCAGTCTGGATGCTTTGGGGTTTGCCTAGTTTCCATTTGGCGAAGTGATAAAACTTAAGATTCATGGCTTTATTTTCTGTAGCACGGTGTGTAGTGTTGTTAGCGGGGGAATATAAAAAGAAGATGTGCAGTGAAAGCAACTGATACCAAAGATCCCGAATATTTCCACAAGGTAGTGGACTGCCAGTACGCCTGCCCGGCCCACACACCTGTGCCCGAGTATATTCGCCTTATTGCGGCAGGCCGCTACACCGATGCCTACATGGTTAACTGGGAATCTAATGTGTTTCCTGGAATCCTAGGGCGTACTTGCGATCGTCCTTGCGAACCGGCCTGTCGTCGCGGTCGAATTGAAGACGAAGCCGTGGCGATTTGTCGGCTCAAGCGTGTCGCTGCAGACAACAAAGACGACGTTAAGCATCTGCTGCCAACTGTGCCGGTAGAGGGCAACGGCAAGCGTGTGGCCTTGATTGGTGCTGGACCGGCCTCCCTAACGGTCGCCAGGGACCTCGCGCCCTTGGGTTACCAAATTGACCTTTACGATGATCAGCCGGTAGGTGGCGGCTTTATGCGCAGCCAAATACCGGCGTTTCGATTGCCTCCCGAGGTGCTAAATGAAGAGGTCGACTTCATTCTTAATATGGGCATTCGACAACATTTTCAAACCTATATCTCAAGCCTTAAGTCGATTTTGCAACAGGGATATAACGCCGTGTTTATCGGTACAGGGGCACCTCGGGGTAGCGATTTAGACATTCCAGGGCGAGAGGCCTGTGATAAGTCGATTCATGTGGGTATCGATTGGTTGGCGTCGGTCGCTTTTGATCATGTCAGCAAGATAGGCAAACGCGTGCTGGTTCTAGGTGGCGGTAATACCGCTATGGATTGCTGCCGTACAGCTCGACGCGTGGGAGGTGAGGACGTCAAAGTCGTGGTGCGCTCAGAGTTCGCCCGAATGAAAGCATCGGCCTGGGAAATTGAAGACGCCGCCGGTGAAGATATCCCCATTATCAATAACCATGTACCCAAAGAATTTGTCCATGAAGACGGTGTTCTTAAGGGCATGCGCTTCACCGTGGTCGATGTTGTTTATGACGCTGAGGGCAATCGCGAATTAGTGCCGACGGGGGAAGAGGTATTTTTTGAGGCAGACGACGTTATCATTGCCATCGGTCAAGACAATGCCTTTCCCTGGATTGAACGCAATCTTGGCATCGAATTTGGAAAGTGGGACATGCCCGTAGTCGATAAAACCACGTTCCAGAGTACCTTGAAAAAAGTATTCTTGGGTGGCGATGCGGCATTTGGTCCAGAAAATATCATCACCGCCGTCGCTCACGGCCATCAGGCTGCCATCTCCATTGACCTGTTTTTAAAGGGAGAGCGAGTCGAAAATCGCTTGGCCCCCGGGGTGACCTTGGTCAGCCAGAAAATGGGCGTACACGAATGGAGTTACGACAGCGAAGTCTCAAACGACGATCGCTACCCCGTACCTCACGTGAGCAAGGAAAAAGCGCTGCGAGACCGCAAGCTCGAGGTTGAACTGGGCTTTGATATCGAGGTCGCTTATCAGGAGGCCGAGCGCTGCCTAAATTGTGACGTTCAGACGGTATTTACAACCTCTAAGTGCATTGAGTGCGATGCTTGCGTTGATATTTGTCCTACAGACTGTATTAACTTTATTAATAACGATGCTGAACCTGCACTGCGCCAGGCATTGCGCCGTCCCGCGAAACGTGAGGATCAGGATTTGTACGTTTCGACAGCGTTGCCTCAAACAAAACGGGTCATGGTGAAAGACGAAGATGTCTGTTTGCACTGTGGGCTCTGTGCCGAACGATGTCCCACGGGTGCATGGGATATGCAGCGATTTTTTTATAGTGTTACCAAGGCTGGAAGCTCATGCAAGCAAAGCAGTCCGTCAATGACTTCGTCATAAAATTTGCCAACGTCAATGGCACAGGCTCTGCCAGTGCCAACAGCATGTTTGCCAAAGCGATTTTCCGGATGGGAATTCCGGTGAGTCCCCGAAATATATTTCCTTCTAACATTCAGGGGATGCCCACTTGGTACGAGGTGCGTGTTAGCCAGGATGGCTACTTAGGGCGACGCGGCGGTATCGATATTATGGTAAGCGTAAACCCTCAGAGTATTAAGCGTGATGTGGCTGAGGTGGAGTCCGGAGGGTATTTTATCTACGACTCGACGAAGCCCCTCGACTTACGTTTAATAAGAGATGACATAACCTACTTTGGCATTCCTTTCACGGATATTTGTTTGCGTGAATACACCGATGCGCGACAACGGCTGTTGTTCAAGAACGTAATTTACGTTGGTGCGTTGTCGGCGTTATTGAACATTGATTTTAACGTGCTCAAAGATCTTGTGGCCGATCAATTTAAAGGGAAGGAAAAGCTGATAACGCCCAACATCTACGCTCTTGAGCTGGGCTACCAATATGCCGTTACCCACTTTGATTGCCCCATCGGCATTCATTTGGAGCGGGGACATAAGCTTGCCAAGCACATTGAAGACTTTGACAATATTTTAATGGACGGTAACACCGCTGCGGCTTTAGGCGCTGTTTATGCCGGTGCGACGGTGGCCGCTTGGTACCCCATTACGCCATCCACCTCAGTGGTCGATGCCTTTGACAAGTATTGTCGCCGTCTGCGGATAGACCCCGGTACCGGCAAGAAAAATTACGCGATTATTCAGGCTGAAGATGAACTGTCTGCTTTAGGTATGGTCATTGGGGCCAACTGGAACGGAGCCCGAGCCTTTACGGCGACTAGCGGTCCCGGTGTTTCGCTGATGAGCGAGTTTCTTGGCCTTGCCTATTTTGCCGAGGTTCCTACCGTGCTGATCGATGTTCAGCGCGCGGGCCCTTCGACGGGTATGCCAACACGTACGCAGCAGTCTGATGTGTTGATGGCTGCTTACGCCTCCCATGGCGATACTAAACATGTATTGCTGTTTCCAGCGACACCTGCAGAGTGCTTTAGCATGACGGTAGAAGCGTTCGATCTGGCAGAGCGTTTGCAGACCCCGATCATAATTATGAGCGACCTTGATCTTGGTATGAATGAGTGGATGTCGCCACCCTTAGAGTTTGACGCCGACTTTAAATACGATCGGGGTAAGGTCCTCAGCGCTGCCGATCTCGACAATATGGAAGAGCGGTTCGGGCGTTATAAGGATGTCGATGGTGACGGTATTCCGTACCGAACATATCCTGGAGTGCACCCTGATAAAGGGGCCTATTTTACCCGGGGAACCTCACGGGACGAATACGCGGCCTATACCGAAGATGGCGATGAATATGTCCGTAATATGGATCGCTTGCTAAGAAAGTTTGAGACGGCCAAGGGTCTTGTGCCAGAGCCAAAAATTAAGCAGTCCGAAATGGAAACGCGTTACGGCGCCGTATTTTTTGGCACTACTGCGTCACCGGCTTACGAGGCGATTGAGATTCTCGAAAAAGAGGGGATTGATCTCGATACCATGCGAATTCGATCCTTTCCCTTCAATCATGAAGTCGAGCAGTTTATTCGCGAGCACGATCGTATTTTTGTTATTGAACAAAATCGAGATGGTCAGATGCGGCGTCTGATGCTCAATGAGACTAGCGTCCCAGCGAAGGAAAAATTCATTCCTATTCTTGAATATAACGGATTACCTGTAACGGCTAGAAAAATTGCAGGCATGATTCGAAACTATGTGACCCACGGCAATGTCACACCGCTGACGCGGCGCACGGCTGCTGAGGAGATAAGTGCATGACATTTGTAAAACCGGCCTTTCGACATCCTGATGCCCCCATTAATGAGTTGGGTCGCTCTAGGCAAGATTACGAGGGTGGTTTATCCACACTTTGTGCGGGCTGCGGGCACGACTCCGTAAGTGCTGCAATTATTGATGCGTGTTTTGAGCTCAATATCGAGCCCCACAAGGTGGCCAAGTTATCGGGCATTGGTTGCTCTTCGAAAACGCCTGCCTATTTTTTGTCTGGCTCTCACAGTTTTAATAGCGTCCATGGACGTATGCCCTCGGTAGCAACCGGAGCTAACCTTGCCAACCGTGATCTTATTTACATCGGTATATCGGGCGACGGAGATACCGCCTCCATAGGGCTGGGACAGTTTGCGCACGTCGTGCGACGCAATCTGAACATGACGTATATCGTCGAAAATAATGGCTGCTACGGTCTGACTAAAGGCCAAGACTCCGCCACGATGGATACAGGGTCGCCGAATAAAAAGGGTGACATCAACATGTATTCACCGATTGACCTTGCTCGACTCGCCATAGAGATCGGTGCCACTTTTGTCGGTCGTAGCTTCTCTGGAGATAAACAGCAGCTTATTCCCTTGATTAAGGCTGCCATCAGTCACCGCGGTTTCGCGCTACTAGACGTGGTATCGCCCTGTGTCACCTTTAACAATCACACCGAGTCCACTAAAAGTTATGAGCATATGCGCAGCGCCAATACGGATATGCCGGTCGATTTTGTTCCCATGCGTCAAGAAATCACTGCGACCTATGATTCAGGAGCGACTTGTGAAGTGTGTATGCATGACGGTTCGGTAGTGCGACTGTACAAACAGGACAATGACTACGATATTGAAGATCGCCAGTCGGCATTGGAGGCGACGAGCCATTATGCCAAGGAGGGAAAAATTCTTACGGGTTTACTTTACATCCAGCGCGACAGTGAAGAGCTGCACGACGTTCTCGACACGGCCCGGCGTCCGCTTAATTCAATGAATGAGCTGCAATTGTGTCCTGGTCCGCGCTTTCTTGACTCGATTAACGCCGGTTTGCGCTGATCGATAGGGTTTCCTAAAACGATGTTTCCTAGCTCAGTGAAAAAGCGTATCAGTGACGTACTCGCGTGGTCGGGTTTTGTAGCGCTTATTTTTTGTTTTTTATCTTTTGTGATGCCTTTTTTAGACATCTCGGGTGTCATTCATCAACTTCTCGATACCTATGACGAAGTGAGTAACTGCGGTTCACAACGCTGCGAAGCTCAGTTAAGTATCGAGGGTTTGCCTGAGCGCCAGGGGTGGTTGGGAAATGTGCAGGTTTATCTCGCCGCTTGGCGCTATGAAGCATTCTTGATTTGGTTGGGTGTTGGTATTTTCCAGAGCTTCTTTATTCGATCGTTTCGACTGTTGCCGTGGCGGCCGGTTATCGTGCGTATTGTCACCCGAGTACCGCTAGAAGATATCGATTGATACTTTGGCCGGGCAGGTTCTATGGTTCTTTTCTGCGGTGAGCCGCGCTTTAAACCGGCACTTAACTTGCACCGCCTTGACTCACCGCCCTTTAAAGCGCGCTTCACTGAGCAACCCCTCAAGCCGCGGTTATTGTTTTAAATCTGCACCGCGCGGGGGCGTCTAAATTCAACTGAGTTTGTTCTGCACCCAAACATTATTGGCCTGAAGTTTCTTAGGTGGGTTTGGCCTGATGCTTCATGCGCATCAAGTCGGAGTGGGAGACGTACAGGAGGTCTGCCACTTTTCGAATTAAATGCTCTTCATACTTGTCGAGTTGGTCATCGCTAAAGGCGATCTGCCACATTAGACCGATTAATTGGCATCTTTCCTCGGGTTCACACGCGTCTACGATGACTCGGGTAAATTCGTGCAGAGAGACGGCGTCACTCGACCGCTCGGCAGCCAGGCTCTCAAGGGCCGTGAGACCCTCGTCATCAAGATTAAACGTGTTCCGAAGAAGTTGTAGAAGTGCTGCGCGTTCGTCGTTACTAAAGTCGGCGTCAGCTTTTGCCACTTCAATTAATAGGGCCGCGGAAGCGAGCTGCCTAGCGTCGTTTGTTGCGGCCTGGGGTTCCGCTTGGCTTGCGGAGAATAGCTCTATTATTTTACCAATCATGTGTGAGTCCTAGAATTAACTGTCGGCAAGCGCCTGTTCCTCTGGTGTCATTTCCGCCGGAATCGCCTCAAACAGGGGTGTTGAGAGATAGCGCTCACCGGTATCGGGCAGCATAACCAGCATGACTGAACCGGCTTCAGCATCGGCAGCGACTTCCATGGCAGTCGCTAGGGTCGAGCCACCTGAAACTCCAGTGAGTATGCCTTCTTCCATGGCCAGCCTTTTGGCCCAAGTCATTCCGTCCTCGGCATCAACCGGTCGAATTTCATCGAAGCCGTTGTGATCAATGCTTTCCTGCAGAACCAGCGGAATAAAGTCGGGTGTCCAGCCTTGGATGAGGTGGGGAGACCAGGCGGGGTGACTACCATTGGGTGATCCGTCGTCGTTGCGAGCCTGAGCTTCTCCTGATCCTATCAGAGTCGCTGTATGGGGCTCGGAGAGTATGATTTTGCATTCGGGACGCTCCTTGCGAAGCACTCGCGCGACGCCTGAGACGGTCCCGCCAGTCCCATAACCCGAGACCCAGTAATCGAGTCGCGAGTCGGCAAAATCAGCCACGATTTCGGGGCCTGTTGTCGCCTCATGAATATCGGCATTGGCATTCGACTCAAACTGGGCGGCAAAGAACCAGCCATTATCAGCTGCAAGCTGGCGCGCCTTACGATACATGCCAATGCCTTTTTCGGCCTTGGGCGTCAGTACAACTTTGGCACCGAGAAAGCGCATAAGCCGCCGGCGCTCTATTGAAAAGCTGTCTGCCATTGTGATCACGAGAGGATATCCTCGGGCTGCACAAACCATGGCCAGTCCGATGCCCGTATTACCTGAGGTGGCCTCGACAACCGTTTGTCCGGGCTTGAGTTGGCCGCTGCGCTCGGCGGATTCGATAATATTGAGTGCCAGTCGATCTTTCACGGAGCCCAGTGGGTTGAAGGATTCGACTTTTACATAAATCTCTACGTGGTCCGGCGCTATGCGATTAAGTTTAACGCAGGGTGTATCGCCTACTGTGCGCGTGATGTCGCCGTAGCGTTGTCCTCTACCCTGAGTTTGATAAATATCAGACACGTTTTTTCTCCCTAGGCTATGTTTTGTTATGTCACCCGAGCGTCGCGTCCCATTGTATTGGCAGCGGCGATCTGATGTGTTGAATAAGGGTCTCACATCGACCCATAGGTTCGCGCTTCAAAATGTGTGACAGCGCCTTTTTCCTCGGCCTCTTGCCTTTCATAGGTGGCAAAGTGTCGCGGGTCATTAAATTTCGCTCAGAACAGTGCTAGTGCCATTTTAATCAAAACGAGTACCGAGCCTCCCCAGACGATTGAGCGAATAATCGGTGTCCCCAAGACATAGAGGATTAGATAGACTCCGCGCAATGAAAGCCAATACATTGCCAAACTGCCTGTATCAATACCTTCTATCTTGAGCAGCAGAGCAATAGTGATGAACGCGGGTAATGATTCCATATAATTGGCTGCGGCTCGCTTGGAACGCTGTGCCAAAACCGATAGCTCCACCACGTCATCACGGGCACCTAGCAGCCATTTCCCGTGGGCTAAGCTAAACACCATGGGCACTAACCAGACGTGAACCAGTAGCAGCATCAATGCAAAAATAATTTCAACATTTAGCATGATAAAAACCTCTGTTATTGTTTGGTTTGTTAGGTTAAACCTATCAGGTAACCATCGATTCTTACAGCACTGTGTTTGACCATAAACCCACTTGCAGTGATGCCGCGGTTTTTTACTGCCATTACTTTATGGGGTAGGTCAGCAAAGATGGGCGTTCGGGGCGTGTTGGGCGATGAATTGGAAATAGTGGAGGGGTATGTGAGTCATAGTCGGCTGGATGCGCTGGTGGTAGGTGCAGGGGTCTCGGGCCTCTATCAGCTTTATAAGCTTCGTGAGGCGGGTTTAAGCGTTGTCGCGTTGGAGTCTGCTCCCGATGTCGGTGGCACTTGGTATTGGAATGCCTATCCGGGGTGTCGAGTTGATTCTCCGGCCAATATTTATCAGTACTGGTTCTCTCAGGAATTACTCGATGATTGGGCATGGTCTGAACGCTTTCCAGCACAGCCGGAGATTAAACGCTATTTACAGCATGTCGCGAACCGATTTGACCTTTATTCCAGTATTGAGCTGGCTACCCGGGTGGTCTCTGCGCACTGGATTGAGCAGGAGAGTCGTTGGCATGTAACGACTGACGCCGGTGTTGTCTACGCCGTAAAGTATCTCGTGAGCTGCGTAGGATTGCTGTCAACACCGAAGGTGCTGTCATTCCCTAACCAGGACGCGTTTAAAGGACAGGTTTATCACACCGCGCAATGGCCACAGGAGCCGATTGATCTCAAGGGTTTGCGAGTCGGTGTGATTGGCAATGGTGCGACCGGTATTCAAGTCATTCAAACCCTTGCCCCTGAAGTCGCCGAATTAACGTCTTTTCAACGCACGCCACAATATGCGGTTCGCATGAAGAACTATGCCGTCGATGATAAAATTATGGCCGAGTGGCGCGCTGACTATCCGCGCTTGAGTCAGCTCGTGCACAACACTTTTGGTGGATTCCCCTGGGATCCTGCCGAGGAGGGCCATGCGGCGACATTAACGCTAGAGCAGCGTCGCGAAGTGCTAGAGGAATGCTGGGCAGACGGATCGTTGCGTATGTTTGTAGGGACCTTTCCTGAGGTCTTGGTAGATCCGTTGATGAATGAGGAAGTCACCGAATTCGTCCGCGAAAAAATCCGCGTTCAAATTAACGATCCTGATTTGGCGCAAAAACTGATTCCGCGTGATCACGGCTACGGACTGAGGCGTGTGCCTTTAGAAAATGGCTATTACGAAGCCTTTAACCGATCGAATGTGCATCTTGTGGATATCAAGGCGACGTCAATAGACGGATTTTCGGAACGGGGTCTTGTGGTTGGCGGTAAAGAATATGTGCTTGATGCCTTAATCATGGCGACGGGTTTTGACGCGGGTACCGGCACCCTCTCGCGCATGGGCGTTGAAGGTCGTGACGGAAAATCACTGACGGCGTTATGGCGCGATGACATCCGGACCACCTTGGGGCTCCAAGTCCATGGCTTTCCGAACCTTTTTCTGGTCGGGGGTCCACTCTCACCCATAGCGGCTTTTTGCAATGTTCAAACCTGCGCCCAACAGCAGGTGGACTGGGTTACTGATGCGATTTTAAATGTCGTCAATTCTGGCAAGTCAACCATGGAGCCCACTGCTGAACGTGAGGAGGAGTGGGTTCAGCACCATGATGAGGTGGCAAATGAAACGCTCATGATGACCATTGATTCTTGGTATACAGGTGCCAATATTGAGGGCAAACAGCGGCGCTTGCTTTCCTACATTGGAGGCGCACACGTTTACCGGGAGCTTTGTGATGAGATTCAAGCGCAGGGTTATCCGGGTTTCACTATTGAATGATTTTTTTAGACGGGCTCAGCGACAACCCAATTTGGAGATAAAGAAGTATGACTTACGACCCTATGCAAGACGACCGACTCGACATGCGCAATCGTGGGCTGTTAGCGGGATTCGAGGCGCCGATGCTATCCCAAGCCGGCGATGTGGCAACGCGGGAGGAGGCCTTAGCGGTTGCAAATACTCCTGAAGCGCTTGCTGTTGAAGCGACAATGTCAGAGTTGTTGAATGCGTTGGACAATGAAGATGTTACGCCGTCAAAGGGACTGAGAATTACGTCTGAATCGCTCGTGTCACACCCGGATGGAAATACCATTAATCTACAAATTATTCGTCCGGATACCGATGAGATTCTGCCCTGTGTTTATTATATTCATGGCGGAGGCATGGCCATTCTTTCGGCTTTTGATCCGAATTATCGCGCTTGGGGCAAGACGATCGCGCACCAGAATCTCTGTGTTGTTATGGTCGATTTCCGGAACTCCCTTCGCCCTTCATCAGTGCCTGAAGTGGCACCCTATCCCGCGGGTTTGAACGACTGCGTTTCGGGGTATAAGTGGGTGACGCAACAGCTTGGAGCTCTGGGTATTCATGGCGATCAGATTATGATTGCAGGTGAAAGCGGCGGCGGCAATTTGGCTATTGCGACGACGATGCGCCTGATTGCCGAGGGTGGATCTGTAATGCCGGTCGGCCTCTATGCCTTGTGCCCCTACATTCTTGGAGCTTGGCCCTCTGATGCATGCCCATCGTCAAGTGAGAACGAGGGCGTTTTGATTAGCGTGGTAAATAATCATACGACCATGGCTTACGGTATCGATGCTTTAGAGGCTCGCGACCCTAAGGCATGGCCAGGCTTTGCTACCGAGGCTGACGTTGCGGGCTTTCCGCCGACCATGGTGAGCGTTAACGAGTGCGATCCACTCAGAGATGAGGGGATCGAGTTTTACCGGTTGCTTCAGCGGGCGGGTGTTTTAGCACAGTGTCGCCAAGCCATGGGGACTATCCACGCCAACGAAATTTTCGGTGCCTTTATGCCAGATATTTCCCGTGTTACTGCCCGAGACATGGCGGGCTGGCTAGAGGAATGCCTGCTGGCTAAATAGCCGGTCCTCGGGTCGCGCGGCGTCCGTTTGCAGGCACGTCTTATCTAGGTGCCTGGCAAACACATTCATCCTGTTTGGGCAGGGTGCCAGGGGTTGGTATCGACCGCGGAGGCGGCCAGTTTAAAATCTGTTATTGGGGTTCAATGTGCCGTGTAGCCGCCGTCGACAACCATTTCGCTACCCGTCATATACCGTGATTCATCAGAGGCCAAAAAAAGTACCGCATTGGCAATATCGATGGCTTGTCCAAGATGCCCCATAGGGATGGCGGCAATGATATTTTGATGGAATTCCTCTGCTGAGTCCCCCATCGCGGTGATGCCTGCCGCAACCATGGGCGTCTCAATGAAACCCGGGTGAATTGAGTTGACGCGTATACCGTATCCTGCCTGAGTGCAGTGCAGAGCCGCGGATTTTGTCATGAGTCGAACCGCCCCTTTGCTAGCGTTATATGCGATTAAGTTGGGATCGCCAATGATGCCCTCAATCGATGAAATGTTAATAATCGATCCCCCTGGCTTCGACATGAGGTCCAAACAGCTTTTCATTCCTAAAAACACCCCTTCACTGTTTACGCTGTTGACTGCGCGCCAGTCGGAGAGGGAGGTTTCCTCAATATTTCCTGTGAAAGCCACGCCCGCGTTGTTGACCAATATATCCAGAGAGCCGCAGGCCTCAGCAACCGTATCGTGTACGCGCTGCCAGTCGGATTCCTGCGTAACATCATGAAGGAGTGCTGTAGCGCTGCCCCCTGATTTTTGAATAGCTTGAGCGACGCGCGTTGCCGAGTCTTGGGAAATGTCAGTGACAAAAACGTGCGCGCCTTCTTCTGCAAGCCGCAGGCTGCTGGCTTCCCCAAGGCCTGAACCACCTCCAGTTACCAGAGCGGTTTTATTATTAGTTCGCATTGGTCATGGTCCTCGCTGAATCAACTTTGGAAGAAAGCCCATGCTGAGGGATGGCGGTTATGATGTCATCACTACTTGCCATTTATTTGTGGCGATATGATTTTCAGCGTTGGGCGTGATGTGCTGTTAGGGGGGGGGTGAGTGGGTTTTTGGGTATGACTTTCGGGGTCCCATCAACCCGAGGTTCTCCGTGGCGAAGTATTTGTAGTGGAGGCGGGTGTCTGTGAATCACAGTGACGACACGGCCATTATCGGTAGACCATTGTTAGGAGTGGCCTGACTATGCGGCAGTCTGCTAGCCAGCATTCCATAAGGGTCAAACCTAAATGGGTTTTATTTTTGGGTGGGCTGTCGTTAGTCCTGCTGTTGGCTGGACTGTGCCAAAAATCAAGTTCAGAGTTTTGTGTGGGAGGGGGACACGAACTTTGTCCAGACCTTCTCGGCGCTACGATACGGATAAAGCGGTATGCCCTCCCCTCGATGGTGGCGCACATTTGTGGTGACAGGCGCAGTAACGCCTGCGCGATCCGAAAGGCTCGCTGGCAACGAGTGACCTGCGAGGTTCATGTGCTGACGCCGGAGGCTCCCGGCGTGCTCCAGCACGAGTTGAACCACTGCCGTGGATGGGAGCACCAAGGAGATTCTCAGGAAGCCTACGGTCAGCCCTGGGTGCCAAATTGGCGGCTAGTTCATGCTCGGGGGGGTATCGATTAGCGTCAGGTCATTCACTCATCAGATCAAGGATCAGCGAGGACCCTGAGCAATGAGTTGGCCGACTTCAGGAGTGAGCGGAATTTCAAATGAAACCGCCGAAAGCACTAACGCATCTTTCGACCGAATGAGCCTCGCATTGGCATAGACCGTATTTCTGCCGACGGTGTAGGTGCCCACCACCACGGCGGTGGCTTCATGATTTTGGGCGAGGGCTTCTAAATCACGCGAAAGCATGAGTTCACCTTGAGATGGATCAATCGTTAGCGCGTCGGCAAAGAGTGGCTCGGTAACCTGGTAACCATCGCTCACAAATTCTGTGCTGCAGTCCTGCCCCATGAGGCGTCCAAGCTGTGAAGACTGATTAAGTGCACTGAGGTCAGCAAAACTGACCACTAGCAGTGTGTCCTTGCGTTTATTGGTGTGCTTGGCGCGACGGATGAGTTTTGCACAGGCTGTTTCGACTTCTGCGCGAAGATCAATCGTCTCCTGCTGGGTTGAATAAATGCTCTGGCTTGCCGCGTTACCACCGTAGTAGTTGCTGCAGGCTGAGAGCCCAGCGAACCCCAAGACAAGAACAAACGCTCTATGAAGAGGTAAAACCCGATGTGGCTGCTTGATGTTCATAAAACAAGAGGCCCTCGGACCTTAATAGTTCCGCCGCCCTGATAAAGCCCGGCGTCGGCAGTGCGCAGGTAATAAATGGATGAATGGCTGTAAACCAACCGCGCGTCCTGTCGGACGCGCGTTGTTAGAATGATTTCTGTGTCTGGTGTCGGTGAGTCGGCATTCATGTACTGATAAAAATCGGCACCGATAGCGGCGGGTATGAGCAAGGCTGCGGGGTTCGACCAAGCTTCAATCGCATGGCCAATAATATAGGCCGATAGTACTGTAGTGGAGATAAAGCCAGGGGGGAGATTCAGCTGGCTGCGTGCTGTAAAATCGATAACTTCAATGTCGTACTCAACCCTTGCATCTTCTCCTGCGTCAAATAAAAGCGCGCCTTCATTTAATAGGCCTTCCGCCAGAAAGTCGTGGTAAGCCCGATCAAACGCCGACTCACCGCCGCGTCCTCGAGGGTTGAGTCGAAGTGAGGGCGCTTCGTCAAAGCGCGTTACCAGCAAGTGCGCTTCGTTGTGGGCAATAAGTTGCCAGTGCGCACTCGCTTGAAGTGTCTGTTGATAGATTTGCGGGAACTGCTCGCTGATTGGGTAGTCAGCGGTGCGATTACCCTGTGCAGCGTGCTGGCAGCCTGCGACGGCAATCACCCCGACAAGCGTAAGCGCTTTCCGGGAAATTCCATTGAAGATGCAAGGCATATCCTGCTCCACATGACATTTTGGCTGAAAACTCAATCTAATGTGAGTAGCGACTTTTCAGCAGAAAACTTGAGGGCAACAAAAAATAAAGTTGCCCGGTCATGTGTTTCAGGCCTTTTTTAGGCTTCGCCGGTGCGGCTTGGTAAGGCAGCTCTTGTGACAGGCGTCGTCTGGGCCCCGCCTTTGCCAATCAAAGCACTCTAAATATGTATTTTATTCATCATATTGTTGATATTAATAACGGAAGAGCGATACAGACTGCGCCAATGGCCACGGTTAATAAGTCGGAAGCTGAGTTGCTCATAAAAATTCTCCTAAAGATCACGTTGGTGGTTGATTGTGAACATTTACGAGACACGCTGCAGCCTAGATTACCCCTTGTAGTTGTTAATATTCCTTATTATTCAATTAAAATTAATTATACATAACCTATAGATATATTATGGGCGAAGAGTGACCCGCTGTTGGGTTGCTTATGCTGCCAATCAGCGATTTTCGGGGCTTAGAGTTTTGGGCAGCGCAGTCGGACAAAATCTAGACGGGTGAGGGCTGTGTATAATGCCCCTGCGTAATGTATGGAAATATCCTTTAACTCTCGGAGTTTAGTATGTCGCACAACACCTCTAGAAGAACGTTTATCAAAGGCGCTGCTGTAGCCTCATCGGCAATGCTGATCGCAAGATTCTCACACGCCCAAGGGCCGATCGTAGCTGCGGACGATCCCACGGCAACGGCGTTGGGATATGTTGCGGACCACACAGCGGTCGATACCGCGAAGTGGGCAAAGAAAGCGGGCCCCGGTGGTGCAGGACAGCAGTGCACTAGCTGTGCCATTTATCAGGCCATTGATGATGAGTACGGCGCCTGCCCAATTTTCGCGGGGAAACGAGTGCACGCCAATGGCTGGTGTAATAGTTGGCTCCAGAAATAAGAGCGCGATGTTGCTAGGGCGCAGCCGGTAGGCCACAGAGCTGCCGGCCTCTGCCGATAATGCCCCCTGCCAGTGCTTCAATGTGGGAGGGGCCTACTTCACAGCAACCGCCTAAAATAGAGGCACCGAGGTCGAGCCACTGCAACGCCATCTCTGCGTAAACGGCAGGGTTCAGGTCCGCTCTTGCTGTAAGGACATCTACAGTTCCCCCAGGTTTCAAGGCCGTAATAGAGTGAAAGCCATTAGCGTAGGCGCCAAATATATCGGTAGCCTTTGCGACCAGCGGCAACCCTTGGTCGATGGCCTCCGGAACAGAGCAGTTGAGTATCACTGACAGCGGTTTCAATGGCACACAGGCACGCAGCGCGTCCTCGAGTAACTCACCCGAGCGCAGCAACGTACCGTCTTCATCTTGCACGGTGAATGCCAGATGCACGCCGGTTCCTGCTTCTTGTGCTGCGAGCAGTACCGCTTTGCCCTCGGCAATGGAGCTCAGGGTCTCTGCAAGAAAGCCATCAACATGGTGCCGTTGCAACTCCATGAGTTCCTTGTATTCATCTTTCATCTGCGTTGGGCTGAGTGGGCTTTGCTTCAAATAAGATGCCGTGAGCGGCGGAAGCGACGCTACGACATCGATTCCGTTAAGCCCTGAAGCCTGTATGCCTGCGCGTGCCAGATCTCCAGCATGCTTTAGTAACTCGGGTAGGTCCGGCAGCGCCGTTCCCATTTGCAGTCGGTGTCGTGTGACTGAATAGGTATTGAGGCAGATAACTCGAGCACCGGCGAGGCAGAAATCTCGGTGTACGCTTGCCACGAGCTCAGGCTCGTCCATCATGACCTGCAGCGACCACAGCGGATGCGGTTTCGCCGCGCTGCTTCGACGGATCAATTCTTGTCCCATTCCCCCGTCGAGGAGCGTGATGGCAGTTGTCATGGTAAGGATCTCTCTTTATAAGCTAAATGAAAGGGTCAGGGGTTAGATTGGATGAAGCTGTCAATCAAGGCTACCAGTGTATCCGGAATATCCTCCTGGCAAAAATGCCCGACACCCTCAACATCAACAATGGGAGCCGAGGGAAACAAACCTTTGAAGTCGCTGATGGCATGATCCTTGGCAATGCCAAAGTCCTTGTCGCCGGAGACCAGCATGGCGGGTTTGGCGCGCAAAGCATTGAGATCCCCATGCTCTAGCGTTTCACGTACAAAAGGGAGAAACCTTCCTTCATGAATGTCCAGTGGAAAGCTAATGGCGCCAATGCAGCTAGCTCGGTCGGGAAAGGGCGCTGAATAGGCGCGGATCCAGGTGTCAGAAACGCCGCAAGAGTTTTGAAAACCGATGATTTTCATGACTGAAAGTACGGTGCTGCCCATTTCCCCTAAGATGCCCTCGAGAGTGCCCGCCTTGGCATGCTTTTCTATCCATTGAAACCAAGGAGTTTTACCACCGATGGCCTTGCCGCCTCCGTAACCCAAAACGGTGTTCATGAGGAATAGCCTTCGAACCTTTTGGGGATTTCGCGCGGTAAAAGCGCCCGTGATGGGCCCGCCCCAATCTTGTCCCACAAAAGTAATGTCAGTGAGCTTGAGCTCTTCGATAAGGGCCTCTAAATTCTCTACATGAGTTCTGAGTGTGTACTCTTTGTTTTGTGGCGTTTCTGATTTTCCAAAACCCATGTGATCGGGAACAATGACACGGTACTTTGCGGTGAGGCCTGGAATCATGTTCCGGTATAAATAGCCCCAGGTCGGTTCTCCATGAAGCAATACGACAATCTCGCCGTCTCGTGGTCCCTCATCAATATAATGCTGCTTAAAGCCCGCAGCTGTTGAAAAGTGGGGGTGGAACGGCCAGGTGCCGTCAAAAGTTTCGTCAGCAGAGATCAATGTCTTTAGGCCCTTTTATCTAAATTGATAAGTTGCATTGGATTGGCATTAAAGCCATCAATTTTAGTGCGAGGTGAGAGCGACTAATGTTGTGTACGGCGCTTGTACCTGACCTTGTCATGGCCTAGTGTACCCTCAAAATTGAGGCGGGATGAGCAGCATGGCAGTAGGGTATTTTGCGGGTAAAAAGGCAGTGGTTACCGGAGCAGGAGATGGTATCGGTCGTGCGCTTGCTCAGCAGCTAAATTCTGCAGGTTGCGAGTTATGGTTATGTGATATCGATCCGGGTCGATTGGAAGAGACCCGAGCTAGCCTTGATGGGCAAAAGGCCGCTGTGCATACCCATATTGTGGATTGTGGTGACCAGGGGGCTATCGTGAATTGGGGGCGACTTGTTGCTGGGGAAACTGACCGTCTTGACGCCGTCTTCAACAATGCAGGCGTCGCTTACGGCGCACCTTTTGCCGACGCCAGTGAAGAGACCTTTCAGTGGTTGATGGCCATCAACTTTTGGGGTGTGGTGTGGTCAACCCGGGCTTTTTTACCATTGCTACAGGCAGCTCCCGTGGGGCATCTGGTAAATGTATCTTCCATCTTCGGCATGATCGGTGTTGCCGGGCAAAGCGCTTATAACTCTGCAAAATTTGCTGTACGAGGCTTTACCGAAGCGTTGCAAGCAGAGTACCGCAACAGCGCGATTAAAGTGAGTTGTGTCCACCCGGGTGGAGTGGCTACAAACATAGCCCGGCGTGCTCGTGCCGACGGTGAGTGGGCACTTAGCAATGCCGATGAGCGCGATGCCCAGTTTCGGCAAGTCGCTAAAACAACACCCGATAAAGCGGCCGAAATTATTCTTAGGCAAGCGGCCGCTGGAACACCTAGAATATTTGTGGGGTGGGATGCCCGCATTATGCATTGGCTGACTAAGGTGTTCCCTACAAGCTATCATTTTTTTATCGAACGTCTCGGACAAAATAGTGAGCCCAAATA
>JAQXAF010000040.1 GCA_029253085.1 Luminiphilus sp.
CAGTTTCCCTCCTTAGTGCCGTTGTTTCACGATGAACCGGAGGTACAGGAGAACAAGGCGGCGTGGAAAATCCTCGAGCAATTCGATAAGCCCTTTTTGCTGGCTTTTGCTGACAATGACCCGGTCACCCAAGGTGGTGATAAAGCCTTCAAGGAGCGGGTCCCTGGATGCCAAGGGCTTGAGCATCGAACCGTTAGTCCTGCGGGCCATTTCTTGCAGCAGGACCAGCCCGAGCAATGTGTGCAGGCAATTTTCGATGTCATGGATAACCGCTGATCCAGAGCGGTTTTCGGTGTTATCAGATTCGGGCGATCTCAACCTGCGGTGGTTACGATTGCCGGCGCAGTAGGGGTCAACGAAGGTTTTAGCTTTTTTATCGCTCGTGAGTAAGGTCACATCCGTTGCCATGCCGAGTCGTGCAACTTGAAGGGGTGGGGAGGTGATCGTCGGTGCCAATACAGAAAAGGTGCCAGAGCGACGGTCTTTAAACCAAGCGATAGAAACGCTATTCGCCCTTTTTATGATTGAGGCTAGGCCGTCAAGATTTACTGCAGATCCTCAGCGGTGCTATGGGTTGAAATGTAGCCAGCTGGGCGGGGCGCATTTTGGTGAGCGAGTCCATCCGGGAACAATAGCTGAGTCTGCTTGACCTCCCCTTCGCGCTCAACGTTACAGTCCAGGTCATAATCTGGGACGGCTGACCGGCCAACTATTGCCGCCATGCGGTGAATCATGAAGGTGTAGTTGTTGTACTGCTGGCATTCGGTGAGCCCTCCGTTCAAAAAGGGTGGCTCGGAATAAAATAGCGAGGCTTCAAAGTGAGCGCTGGTCAGCATGATGGTGCCGCCTGTATTTGTTTCAACGCTTTTCAAGGCCCAGAGGCTACTCTCCTGGGGAAAATATAAATCCTGATTGTTGTTGGTATCTTGAATATAGTGAGCCCATTCGGTTGACGCTTCGTTCCAATCTTCGGCCTGGGTATAAATGTAATTTTCAGTGACCCCGCCCCAGTAAATGGCCCTCAAAGAAAGTTGAGCTTCGTCCCCTATAGCCTTTATTTGGTGGGAGTCATACGGGGGATTAGGACTGCTGTCAGATCGCCACGGGCCAGCAATTTCTTCTATGGGGCCTTCCAAAAAAGTGGTCGCTAGCGGGCCGTACCCCAATAGGTGAGCATGATAAGAAACGCCGTTCCACTCCTGGCGGGTGAAGTCCTGAGTATTGTTATCAAAAGAATACGTCCCATTGATCCCATAGCGACAAAACTGATCTGCGCAATTTTCAGTGGGAAATCCATCATCTCCTTTCCAGTAGTAACCCGCAGTTGCATAGTAGCCTCCCGCGCAAATCCCTAAATAACTGCGGCCCTGATCCAGAAATTGTGTGAGCTTTGTTTTACCGCTGGCCCCTAGGTTGCGCTGCATTTCGTAGGCGTTACCGCCGGGCATTAGAAATAGGGAAGCGTTTGCAAGGCTGGTGGCGCTGCAGCTGTTAAATTCGGCTAAGGTGAGCGTGACGTAATTGAGACTCGGCTCACCAATCCAGGTGGTTCTAGTGTCGTTTAGGGGCGCGGTATCCTCGCGATGACGTCGTCCGGTTTTCCAAAAATCGACGAGTGCCTCTGCCCATATTTGAGTTGTACCTGTAGTTCCTTGGCCGATATAAATAACGACATCGGTGCCGTCAGCCACTTTGCAATCATCGGCGCTGCTGCTTTTAGCCGAACCATCACCCGTGCCTCGCACGTTGCTTACGATATCAATAAGATCTGACGCTTGGGTTTGTATATCACTGTGAGCCAAAGGCACGGTGCTGCTCAGCGCAATGAGTAAAAGTCTAAGGAGGGGCTTAGCGTTTTTTATTGTGAGGGACCGGAATTTTATTGCGGTGAAGCGGGCCTGAGCGAGCACGGCTTTAGTCGCTCGTTTGCGATTGGAGCGACTTAGCGCGCCGTATGGAGATCGCCCTGACATTGCAGTATTTGGTGCCCTAGCGTTAATGCTTATTTTATTATCATAGGGGCTCTTTCGCGGCATATCTACGCTTCACTTTGGATCTTTTCAGCAAGGCAAAAAAAAACCGCGACTTACGCCGCGGCTTTTATTTTACGCTCTAACGTCACAGCGCAAGCTTGATACGACCGTACCAAATTTGTCCACGTGGGTCATGATGCTTAGGGTCGTAGCTAAAGTTAGCTGCATCGAAGAGTCGAGGTGCGTCTTCGTCAGTAATGTTCTTACCGCCCAAAGTAATCATTGCTTCCGTATTGCCCAGGTTAAAGCTGTAAGAGTATTGCAGATCAAGAGTCATCCAAGAGTCAATGTCTTGTGAGTATCCGCGATCAAGCAAAGCATCGGGAACAACACGCGATGTTTCGTACTCCGAGGTATAAAAGGCCAACAATGCAACCTTATGATTGCCTACGCGCCAATCGGCTGTAGCGTTGACCTTAGTCTCAGGGATAGATCGTGCGAAGTTGTCGTAGTTAAAGTAACCCGCAACGTCCTGGACCCCACTGTCGCCTGTGCACCCTCGATCGTTGGCTGCGGTACAGGGGATTTCGTAGCTCAGGAAATGCGTCGCCGACAAGTGCAGCCCGAATTCACCCGCGTTGGAAGGGATCATCCAGTCTGCCGTCACATCAATGCCATCGGTCGTCACTTCTTGTGCGTTGAGGTAAGCCACATTAACGCCCGATAGCGTGCCGGCTGAATCGCGGATAATGTCAGCACCGTTGGGGTTGTCGTTGAGCTTGCCTTGGGCGTTTTCAACAGTGATGACGTCTTCGTATTCGAAGCGCCAGTAGTCGACCCTAAAGGTGAGGTTATCAGTCGGTGTGAATACCGCGCCCATGTTGAAGTTGGTCGAGGTTTCAGGCTCCAGAGCCGTGCTTCCCTGTGAATTCACCCGCACAAACAGCGCACTGCTAGAGCCACTCGCTGGATCAACAAGTCCCTGCAGTGAAGTCTCCTGGTTGTAAACCTGTACCAGTGAGGGTTCACGGAACGCAGAAGAAGCCGAGGCTCGGAGTACCAACCAGTCAGCCGCCTGCCAACGCAGTG
This sequence comes from Luminiphilus sp., assembly GCA_029253085.1. GTDB lineage: Bacteria > Pseudomonadota > Gammaproteobacteria > Pseudomonadales > Halieaceae > Luminiphilus. The sequence continues at coordinate 3,063 of JAQXAF010000040.1, forward strand.
AAAGCTTGGGGTCAATGCTGCTGTCTGAGCTGAGGTCTTCGTATCGCACCGCCAGATTAGCTTCTAATGATGAAGTGAGGGGGAAGTTGGCTTCCGCAAACACGGCGTAGGAGTCTCTCGACTCATCTATGGGCAGGCCACCGCCCAAAAAGATCAGATCAACGGGAATCGTCGCGCCGGTGGTAGGGTCAATGGACTGGGTGTACAGCTCATTACGATTGGCCGAGTAACTTTCCTCACGCCACTGGGCGCCTGCGGCAAAGCCGACGGGCCCTGCACTCATCTCAAAGAGATCACCGCTCACAACAAAATCAGCGACGGTGAGATCGGTCTTTTTGTTGGTGAAGGTCTGGTAGCTCAGCCATTCAATCAATTCTGGCGAGTTTGCACTGGGATCAAAGGGGCTAAACGACTCGGTGCCGCTGGGGCCACCCGCACCGCTCAACGCTGCGCTTAACCGCGAGCTGATGGTGTCGGGCTGATAGACCTCGCGATCATTCTCGGAGTAGGTTAGTGCTCCCATCCAGCTCCAGCCGCTGTCAAACTCTCCGTCAAGCTGCAGCGATGCGCGTAAAGTATCGCTTTCTCTCGGAGCTAAGGGCGAAGGCGCCTCGGCTCCTAAAGGTCTTCCATACCAGCGAACAGGAATACTAAAGGGGCTGCCTGCTGTGCCAGGTAAAAGAGTGGGAAAGGTGAGGGCCGGGTATGAGGGGGACTGAGGGTTGTCTTTAACCTCGTGATGCGTCCAACCCAATTCGGCTGTTAGTGCCAATGAATCAGAAAAGTCATGGGTTAGGTTGCCGTAGAGCTGCTGCTTTTCTTCTTTGTTGACAATGTTAAAGCGAGGTCCATAAGCAAAGCCACATTTACCGCCACCACCGGTGCCTGGACCGAATGCCCCTTCGGGTACAAAGGGTGTGCCGGGAGCGCCGCCATTCGCAACACAAGCTGCGTCAGGAACGGTCTCGAGGAAGCCATAGCTGCCGGCATAATCGCCCGTACCCACGCCGCCAGGCGCCAATGTCAGAAAACTTCGCCCAAGGGTAGAGACTGCGTTTTCCGTTGTATAGGGGCGCTCTGAAGAGCTCAGGGGATCTTGACTGATGAACGAGCCCGCCAATGTGACGTGCGTGCGGTCATTGCCAAACCCGGCCAGCAGGTTGAGGTCGTATTTGCCGGCACCGCCATCACTGATTTCTTCATAACCGGTAGAGAATTCAACGCCTTCAAAGTCTTTGCGCAAAATAAAGTTGACCACGCCTGCAACGGCGTCAGAGCCATAGGTGGCGGTGGCCCCCTCTTTGAGAATTTCGACTCGCTCCAGTGCCGCCATGGGAATGGTGCTGGTATCAACAAATACACTGCCGTCGTTGGCCGTTGCTGCGGTGATCGTTTGGCGTTTACCATTGACAAGGACCAGCGTGGAAGTGAGGCCTAACCCGCGCAGGTTCACGTTACTGGTGCCCTGAGTTTCACCCGAGGTAAATGAGTCGGGGTTATTTTCAGTGCCTGAACTTACTGATAACTTGCTCGTCAACTCGCCAACATCAACAGCGCCTGAATTGACAATGTAATCGTTGGAAAGCACCTCTACTGGAGACGCCTCATCTTGGCTGGTAGAGCGGATATAGCTACCGGTTACCATGACTTCTTCAAGCATGCCCTCGTCTTGCTGCGCCAGAGTCGTATTGGCTACCGCAAGGCACAGCGGCGCCAGTGCAAAACCGACTAGCTGGCGTCGAAATGTTGTTACCGTGTGTGTTCGATCACTCAAAACTTGCTCTCCTAAGATTATTTTTAAAATTAGCGATTGTTCAAATTATCTTGCGGAAAACACCTTAGATCATACGGGTTTTCATGTATGCCAAAATTCTTCTGGTTGTTTTTATAGAGGAGATGTGCATCTGAGAGCTGGCTATAAAAATTAGCTTTCAGTCATTTTTTCTTAATGGTTTTTAGCGCGACCACTAGCCGTGTGCGTCAATGCGTATTCGCAGAGACCAACGGGTGAATTGTTAGATTGGTGGGGTTCAGAGCGATGCTTTGGCCGAAAAATTTAAAAGGGGTTACGCCGCAGCGAGTTTCGGTAAGCGATTTGCACGATAAATGCCCCAATGTTTCTCGGGCTCAAGTGGATGGTCAGACCCCTTCCAGTTTTCATCAAAAGCTTCAAAGACATAGACCACAATTTGTTCGCGATCGGCCCAAGCAATGAGCTCTTCTAGGTATTGCTTTTGATACATTTCACCCACGTTTTCGGGGGGTATGCCACGGCCATTTGACGCAGTCGCCCAGCCAGCTTCAGTGATGATAATTTGCTTGCCGGGGTTGGCTGCCTTTACCGACTGATAGTTCTCCCGCGTGAAGGCCATGGCTTCGTTGACCGTTTTGTATTCCCAGACGGGGTAGGTGTGAATTGCAATAATGTCCACCGCGGCTGCAAGCCCCGACAGTTTGTCGAGCCAGGGTGCATAGTTTTCGCAAAAAGTCACCGGTTGACTAATCGCGGCTTGAATTTTCCGCACATAATTTATGACGGCGTCAGGCTCGACTAAGTGGTCTGTCCAGTCAACGGTGGCCTCATTTCCCGCCGACACAATATCGACAATGTGATGGTATCGGTTTGCCCAATCGATGAGGCGGTCAACCTCTTGTTGATTGTTTAGTGCATTAGTCGCCAACGTCTCGTCGGCGTGCATTCCGCCCCAAGGACAATTGGGGTTATTAATTTCTGCGCCAATATAAGCCCCTAGCATCACCTTAAGGGGTAGGTTCTGTGCATGAATAATGGCTAGCACCTGTTCAGCGTGGGGGTCACAGGCATAAAGGCGAATAGCTTCCCAGTCGGGATTTAGTAGTCGAAGGTCTGCTTCGATTTCCTTATCTGAGGGAAAAACGCCGGTATCGGGACTCTGGCCATCGCGAAAACCTGAATAGCAAATCGCACGACGGTAAGGCAGTGTTTTTGAAGACGTCATAGCGTAGGAGCGTACTTGAATTTTTCGTGCATGTCCCACAGACCCCAATGTGCGCCCACATCCCCTTCACCATCGTCACCTGCGACCTTCCATGCTTCATCAAACGATGAAAAGTAAAACATCTCTACCCCTTCGCCGATTGCCCACTCTTGGGCTTTCAAGAAGTAAAGATAAGAACCTTGAAGCGACGCCTCTGCGCCATAGAACGTGCCGCCAGCACTGGGCCAGCCAGTCTCGGTAATGATCACGCGTTTACCCTTGGCGACTTTTTGAACGCGCCGATACATATCTTGCATGTAAAGTGTGGAGTAGGGCAGTGCACAGCCCTCCCAGTAGGGGTAGCAGTTGGTCAGTAAGACGTCGCAGGCTGCTGTAACAGCGGGTCTGTCCTCAAACTCATAATAAGCATCCACGTAGCCCATAGGTATATTGGATGGCAAACGCTCTCTCACTTCAGCCAGGGTGGTCAATAAGTCAGATTCGCTCATTTCCTCTCGATAAAGCACTTCGTTGCCCACTGCAGCAATATCGACCAAGCCTTGATGCGCTAGGGTAATGAGGTTGTCAATCTCAATACGATTTTTGTCAGTATCACTGCCAAGCCAGGCGCCCACCAGAGTTTTTAGGCCGTGCCGTTTCGCGGATACTGGAATGAGTTCATTCCCTTCCGTCGTTGAAAAAGACCGAATCCACTTAAAGTGCGGCTGAAGAATCGCCATGCGATGTTCAATTTGTGACTCAGTTAGCTCATCCCCCGGTTTCTGACCTTCAATATAGGCGCTGAAGGAAATGCCATGCATCCCTGTGTCGGTGATTGCTGCTAGGCGATCATCCAAGGTCAGGCTCTCGAGGTTGGAAGGGTCGGCAGTGATCAGGTTATGTATTTTACCCGCGCGCTTAGACATTGGCGAAAAAGTCTCCTGTTAAATAAAAGGCGGAAGTATTTAGATCCCCAGATGCTACTGAGTGGAGGCCAATATCTCATGCGTAATACGACAAGGTGTCCGAAAGCCCGGACAAGCCGGATATTACCCGGTGTCACTACTGATACCCCTGCATTAGTATGTCGAAGCTCCGAGTCTGGCACGCACCCTGTGGCGCTGCCTGGCAAGTGCGGTTGCGTGCCATTTTTTGTTCGCGGGTGGAAGGATAGGTTGTGCTAACAGTAAATTTATCGAGTCAGAGCGGTGCGATGTGTCCGCTCCTCCACCTTATAACGACCAATAACGTTGAAGAGATATGACTAAAAATAGCATTTTCTTAGGTAATTCTCCGCTCAAGGCGGCTCACAGTGACGTGTCGGGTGATTACGTTAAACGACATGGTGAAAGTTTTTATCGAATTGAAAACTTTGACGCGATGAGCGATTTTTTTATTAGTGTTGTTAGTGACTCAAACCACTGGCTCTATATTTCAACACGAGGTGGTCTGACCGCTGGCAGAACGGACTGCGATAGCGCGCTGTTCCCTTATTACACCGAAGACAAAATCCGGGACAACTCTTCTCATACGGGTAGTCGAACCATTTTATTGGTTAAGGGAGAGGCGCGTACAAGCCTTTGGGAGCCCTTCGCTCGTCAACACGACGGTATTTATTCCGTCTCACGCAATCTTTACAAGAATGTGCTGGGTGACAAACTCGTTTTTGAAGAGATTAACCACGATTTAGGACTCGCGTTTACTTATTCCTGGTCGACAACTGATAAATATGGGTTTGTGAAACAATCGATGTTGGCGAACACAAGCAATAAACCAGTTGCTGTTGATGTGCTCGACGGTATTGAAAATTTGCTGCCATACGGTGTTTTAGCGGGAACTCAAAATGAATTGAGCTGTTTAGTTGACGCCTACAAGAAAAACGAGCTCATTGACGATGCGGGTCTGGGCATTTACGCCATGAGTTCTATCCTGTCTGATCGGGCAGAGCCCAGTGAAGCCTTATGCGCCACCACGGTATGGTCATACGGGCTAACGGATGCCAGCGTGCTGCTCAGCTCGGTTCAGCTTGATGACTTTCGTCGTGGATTGGCGGTAGAGCAAGAGCTTGAAGTGCTGGGTCGCCGCGGGGCTTATTTCGTCAATGCCATTATTAATTTAGCGGCTAAGGAAAACCAAAGCTGGGGAATTGTTGCCGACGTCAACCAAGGGCCCGCGGCAGTCAGAAATCGCCTTGGGATTTTGCGGTCAGAGAGCAGTGGCTTTATTGAAAGCTGTATCAATGACGATATAGCGCTTGGCTCCCAGCATTTGGAGCGTCTTATCAGTACTGCAGACGGCATTCAACTGAGCGCCGATACGCTGACCACCAACCACCATGCGTCAAATGTCTTGTTCAATATTATGCGCGGCGGCCTATTTGACGATAATTACACCATTGATCGAGATGATCTTTGGGCTTTTTGTCGCAGCTGGAACGCAAGTGTTACGCGAAATAATTCTGAGTTTTTTGAAAAACTACCCGACACACTCAGCCATCACGATTTAGATCAGTGCCTTGAAAGGTCCCAAGATTTGCAGCTCAAGCGTTTGTGCGTTGAGTACCTGCCAATGACTTTTAGTCGACGCCATGGCGACCCCTCGCGGCCCTGGAACCGATTTGCCATTAAGGTCAAAGACGAAAATGACGCAAAAATCCTCAATTATGAGGGTAACTGGCGTGACATTTTTCAAAACTGGGAGGCGCTGAGTACTTCTATCCCCTGTTTCGCCCAGAACATGATCGCCAAATTTGTGAACGCCAGTACCGCCGATGGCTATAACCCCTATCGCATCACGCGTGATGGTATTGATTGGGAGCGCCCAGAGCCCGAAAACCCTTGGGCGAATATTGGTTACTGGGGCGATCACCAACTCATTTACTTGCTAAAGCTCATCGAGCTGTCCAGAGACCACAATCCTAGTGGTATGACGGCCATGCTTACTGACGAGACGTTTGCCTATGCCAACGTCCCGTATCGCATTAAGCCTTATGCAGATATCTTGGCTGACCCTTACGACACCATTGTGTTTGATGATGCGTTGGATCGCATTATTGATGAGCGCGTTCAGGATATGGGAGCCGACGGTCGCTTAATGCTGGACGGTAACAACGCGGTATACCAGGTCAATTTGACCGAGAAGCTGCTCGTGACGTTGTTGACCAAAGTGTCCAATTTTATTCCTGATGTGGGGGTGTGGATGAACACCCAGCGCCCAGAGTGGAATGATGCAAACAATGCACTCGTTGGTAATGGCGTGTCAGTGGTGACCTTATGTTATCTGCATCGCTTTCTGAAGCGTGCAATAGCATTGCTGGCAACTATCGAAAGCGATCAGGTCATGCTGTCGTGCTCGGTTGCACAATTGTTGGACGATTTGCATCAGGTATTGCTGCAGCATAAAGCGGCAATAACCTCTGGACCCGTATCACCTAAGGTGCGAGAAGCCGTGATGGCTGGATTGGGCAGCGCCGCAGAGCTGTATCGAGAAGGTCTGTATGCGAAGGGGTTTTCGGGCGAAAAACAATGGGTGTCACTTGCGAGCATCAGCAATTTCCTTGAGCTCAGCTTAGAATCAAGTGCCGTTAGTATTGCTTCTAATCGCAGAGAAGATGGGCTATTTCATGCTTATAACCGCATTTCGTGGAGCGATTCGGGTGTCGAGGTACGGTATCTCTACGAAATGCTAGAGGGGCAGGTGGCGGTGCTAAGTGCAGAAGTGTTGTCTGCCCAGGACGCTCTGCATGTCTTAAGTACATTGCGTAAATCGTCGCTTTACACCGCGCGCCAGCATTCCTATTTGTTGTATCCCAATCGCCAGCTGCCCGCGTTTATTAACCGGAACTGTATCCCCGAAGAATTTCTTAAGCAGTCACCGCTGATGACCCAGCTTGTTGACTTGGGCAACACACGACTGGTTGAGGCCGACCATTTGGGGGCTGCTTATTTTTCGGGGCGCTTTAACAATACGGCATCGGTAGCGGAGGCATTGAATGAATTGGCAGTCAGCGGATTTGCTGCGGAGGTAGCTGCAGAGCGCCAGAGTATAGAAGGCTTATTTTCAACGTTATTCGATTGTGACAACTTTACCGGCCGCTCTGGCGGCATGTATGCCTTTGAGGGGTTGGGGTCGATTTATTGGCATATGGTGTCAAAGTTGTTGTTGGCCGTCATGGAAACTGTACAAGCAGCTGAGGCATCGGATTGCTCAGATGAAATTTTGTCGGATCTCAAGGCAGCCTACTACGATGTTCGTGACGGTATTGGCTTTAACAAAACCCCAGAGGTTTATGGTGCTTTTCCCACGGATCCCTATTCTCATACACCGGGATTTGCGGGCGCTCGCCAGCCAGGTATGACTGGCCAAGTAAAAGAGGAGGTGCTGACTCGCCTTGCGGAACTGGGCGTCAACGTTGCTAATGGTTGTGTGAGTTTCATCCCAAGCACCCTTAGGCGGCGGGAGTTACTGACAGAAAGCGCAGCGCTTCACTACTTCGACATTGCTGGCAAGCGGCAGTCGCTCATGCTTTCGCCCGGGCAGATAGGTTTTACTTATTGCCAAGTGCCTGTCGTTTACAGCCAATCCGATGGTGCTGGCGATATCAGACTTACCCTGTCTGATGGTCGGTCACAGACGATAGAAGGCAAGACGTTGTCCAGTGAGGTGTCTACGGAGCTTTTCAAAAAGCGTGGCGCGGTGACCCGAATCGATGTGGCCATCATGACAACACTCGACTAGAGCCTTTAATTCCGGCCGTGCGGTGGACACAAACTTTATGATCCTCATGGGATGTACTGTTTTAACTCACAGATTAAATGATGAGAAGATTTAGGGGTTTGTGCATCGAATTGCGAGTAGTGCTCATCGCCTCTATTCGCGGTTTGGGTGGCGTCTCTTTTTGAATGCCCCGAAAAATCCCATGACCAAAGCGTTCGACCAAAAGTCCCCAAAATTATTCTGGAGCGCCAGCTAGCGAAAATTTGAGCTGATATCTGATGCGCTAAATTTCTAGACGGAGCCTCTAGCATCGAGCTGTGCCCGAATTTCGTAAACCTTCTTTTCATCGAGCTCGTAGGAGCGCATAACCAAAATGCCGATGATTGTGCCCGTGACCGGCACGAGTATGAACGCCGCTCGGAGCCCTGCCAGTGCACTGTCTGACTGAATGGTTACTGATTGATCAAAGCCGACAGAAGCCAGTATTAAACCGCTTAATAAGCCGGCAAAGGCGGCCCCAAATTTAACCATCCACCAATAAATAGCGCCAAATAACCCTTCGCGACGCTCGCCCGTTTCTAATTCATCCATATCGCAAATGTCGGCGGTCATAGACATCATTAATGTGAAGAGACCACCAATTCCGAAGACGTAGAGGGGGATCGGAACAAACATGAGATAGGGGTTGTCGGGTGAAAAACTCCACCAAAACATGGAGTAGCCCGTCAGCGAAAGCGTTTGCGTAATGGTGAAAGTTTTAAGTTTTCCGAACTTTTGAGCCATCCAATTAATCACCGGTATCACCAAGAAGCAGGTGCAGATTGCCGATACGCTGCCAAACAAGGCAGGCCAATTGCCGGCTTGTACTGGATCACCCTTGTTCATGTAGTAAACAATAATGAAGAAAGCGAACCCAGCCACGGTGTTAAAAGCATTAAATATGCAAAACGTTGCAATACAGACCTTCTGAAAGGGCTTATTGGCAAGGGTGATCAAAACACCCCGCCATAAGTCCGCCAAGGTATCACTCAACGATCCTATGGCCTCGCTTTCTTCCTGTGAGTTATCTTCAGAGCGACACAGTACGGCTGGAACAATGGCAAGCCCCATGCAAATTAGCCCCACCCAAATAGATAGCGTTCTTGCTCCTTCGGTTGCTGAGTCGAACCAGTTTGGATCGTACAGGGCAATCCAAAACCACGGTGCAATAACCCAAGCCCATTGACCAATCCACTGTGCCACTGCCATCAGACGCGTTCGCTCATGGTAATCAGTGCTCATTTCGTAGCCCATGGCGACGTACGGCACGCTAAAAATCGTCATGCCTAAAAAGAAAATGATGTTCCAACCCAGAAAGTACCAAAAATTAAAGAGCAGGCTGTTGTCCTCTGAAAGCTGCCACATAGCGATGTAGGACAGCCCGGCAACAACCGCACCGATGAAAATATAGGGGCGACGTTTACCCCATCGCGATTGCGTTCGATCTGAGATGTAACCCATCAGTGGATCGGTAATGGCGTCGACCAGTTTGGGCAAGAAAAAAATAAGACCCCACATGATTGGGCTCATGCCGAGGCTTTGTACCAAGATTACGATGAAGATTGACAGCGCAGCAGGGAACATTTGGTTGGCAAGCATACCAATGCCAAACGCGATTTTTTGGCCCATCGGTATGGTGGTTGTATAAGCGACTTCGCGGTTCATCAGACGTTAACTCACTGTGTTCTGAATTATTGATTTGGATTTAGGTTTAATCTCTTCAGCTGAGGTTACTAAGAAGGGAATGTTAGCTACGGCACTTGTGTTGTTGGGGGTGTCAATTTGGCAGTAAAGCCGATACTCACCGGGGCTTGATATGGAGAAGCGATAGTGGGCATCTTGAGTGGCAACCGATGACGCTACGGTGGCAGGGGTAGGCTCATGATCACCGCCATCGCTCTGCAATGCGCGCTCGACCTCTTTGCGTACAACCCACGAAATAGAAGTATTGCTTTCCCGCGTAGAAAAATTGACATGTGCGACGGCTGTTTCGTTCGGGCTCATCATTACACTTTCCGACGCTTCTAACGCATTCAATGTTAGCGCATCGATTGCTGGTGCCCGATGCTGGGGCCAGCTATCAGTCCATGCATGCTGAAGAACATCGATAGCTTCGGTGCGTTCACCCGTCTCAAGAAATAAGCCGTACCACGTTGGAGTGCGCTCTTGCTTTTGTCCCCACAGAAAAATGTAGGAGCCTAGGCAGTTGGCTTTGTCGCGTAAAATAATGTCGTTGTAGCGGCGGCTTATGTCTCTCGCCTTATCGTGACTACTGGGCTCAATTTGGCGCTTCCAAGACGTTTCGGGACTTTCCCAGTGTCCGGTGGGTCCCCACTCAGTGACTTGGTAGGGGCCGGTATAGCCCGCCTTGTCTAAAATTTGAGGTAGTTGATCAATGTCACCGTAAATCTGGAAGGAGAGCAGGTCCAGTGACGGTGCCCGTTTTTTAATCGCCTCAATAGTGGGCTTATCGATACCCGCCAGCATGGTGGTGACCAAATGATTTGGATCAGCGGCTTTGATTTGCCGGGCGAGCTGATCAACTGCGTTCCAGACTTTGGGGTTTTTCGCGCGGAGATTGAGCTCATTGCCAAGGCCCCACATAAACAGGGCAGGGTGATTTTTAAGGCGCTCGACGTCGTGCATCATGGCCTCATTTTGGGCCTTGACTGCCTTGAGATCTGAGTAGTCGAACCCATGGCGCTCTCGAGCTAAATCGAGCCCCATACAAACCGACAACCCCAGTCGCTGTGCCTCGTCTAACAATTCAATAACGTCGCGAGATCCATTGTCGACGCGCCAAGTGCGAAATGCATTGCCTCCCGCGGCAGCAAAGGTTTCAAGTTCAGCAAACTCTAACCCTGCCCCTTTAATATAAAAAGGCTGGCTACCATTTAACAAAATATGTGCCCCATCGTTTTGTTTGATGAGCTGGCTTTTTGGCATGGGCGAGCGACCGATCTTTTGTATTGTTTTTACTATTCGTAATCAGGTTAACAGCGCCCGCTGGATTTCGGTTGGCGAACTAGGCAAATAGGGTCTGAGATGAGACCAGTGGGTACTCGGTGCGCTTGGTCTAATGTTGCCTAGAATATCGCAGGTAAGGATATTTCATAATGCGCGTAATGAGGGGCGTAGGCCGGCCTCTCGTTCGTTTTAATTACATGTGTGGGCGGAAACTCTCCTCTGTATTTCCACCGTGAGGGGCCAAGCGACCCTTCGGTTTTTTTCTTGTGCCTTTCATGCAGAGCAACGATGCCGGCAAGAAATCGATGGTGTGATTTTTGATCTGAGTTAAAGACCGTCAACGTTAGGGTTGAGAGGCTGGTGTTGCCAATAAGAGCAACGTATTAATAAATATTTCACGTCTTAAGGGTTTTACGCTTGCGGAGATACTCTGTTGCTTCACCCTAATCAGACCCTTGCACCGATCTTGTTCCGTCAAAGAGCGCTCATCGGCCATTGGAAATCGTTGCTTGGAAAGCACTGCCGTTGCCCGATCGCCATGGTGAATGTGGGCGACTTTGGTGTCTGAGGCCTAAGAGCCAGAGCGGCTGAGGGATAAAAAAGACGCGGCGCTGTCTGAAAGATTTAAAAGCGTTTATGAGTCCAGTAGTTGTTCAAGACGAACCAAGCATCCTTCCATGCTGTTGCGGATAAACGCTTCTATATGAGCGGGAGTGACCTCCGCTTGCCACAAGAGTTGGCACCCTTGGGGATTAGGGACCACTTCCATTCGTGCATGGTGGGTTTGTAGCGCCCCTGGCGCTTCAAAACAGGAGTACTCAATAATTTTTTTCTCGTTGCTGTGAAACAGTATGCGCTCTTTTATATCGCCAGCCCCGGGTAGGGTGAGCGAGCGAACGTCTCCCTCGAGGACACATCGCTGCACCCCCGGTACCCAATCCACACGATCGGGCTTTCCCAGCACTTCCCATAAACGCTCGGCAGTGGCGCTAAATTGATGGTCTATCTTTACCGCCATAATAGCTCTCTTTGAACATCGGATTGGATCGTGCCACGGTCAAATTTTATACCAGTAAAACCGTCAAACCCTAAGAGATAACAGGGAAATGAGGGGAATAATTAGCATCAAAATTAAGGGCCCAGTAGGGTGAAATCTTTTAGGAATAGCGTTGCCAACGGCTCAGCATGCAAGGATGCTGGACTGCTGCACGCACTGGGCTGGAACGAAGCGATGAGCTTTGCAGCCTCTGCTTCAGCGAGCATCAAAGCCATTCTCTGTGTGAAAATTCTGCTTTCTGGAGTTTCTTTTGCATCTCATGCCGCTGAGATAGTATAAAAAGCGCCTCCTTTTTTATGACATGCTGTCTGCAATGAATCACAACGAGCGTTCAAACCAAAAGCCCCTCTTAGGTATTCTCCAAGGGAGGTTGCTTCCGAGAAAAGCGTTGCTAGAACTGGCCAATTCTCAGGGAATTTTTGCTGTAGCAATAACACCAGACTCTGAAATAGACACTAAAAACCAGACCATAAAAAATGTGCTTGCCGTGCGAGAGGGACAGGCTGTTGCGTTGGAGTCTGTGTCATTTCCTCGTGTTGTGTACGACATGCAATTTAGTAAAGGTAAGAGTAAGAAGCGCAGAGAGCATTTCAGTGGAATAGCGAGAGTTTTGCATGGTGCCGGCAGCCATTTTATTAATCCCTTTGACAGCCTTGGATTAGTCAATGACAAGGTTTTTTTTGGCGAGCTCATGTCCAGAAGTGGAATAAGCTCACCAAGCTGTCACGCTTATAATAAAAAGTCTCTCGAAAAAATGCTCGCGGAACATGCATCCGTATTCATTAAGCCTGTAAGCGGAAATCGAGGATTTGGAATCATTACAACGACCCGGTCTGAGTCAGGTATCGAGCTGATGTACCTTATCAGAGCGAGTTGCGGTACGGAAATTGAACGCACCCAGCGTTGGTACAAGTCTGAAAATGTTTTTGCGGCCGCAGAGGACATTAGATCAGCCGAGGGTTGGAGTAAATCAGGCTACTTTCTGCAACCCTCGGTCGACTGCTTTGCATGGAACGGCCGTTGGACGTGGCTAAGGGTGAGCGTTCAGCGTGCCAGCGGCGGACGGTTAGAGGTCGTGGGGACTGTTCTTAACTACCTACACTGTTCGGAATACGGCGGTCGACATGATGATCCGCAGATCCTCTACGCCAAGATTGCAGAGACTTGTGATAAGTCGGCACAGGAAATTGAAAGCGCCTGTGCCCGAGTGGCTCTGGCAACTCATCAGATCCTTGAGGACGAGATAGAATTTAAGATTGGTGAGCTAGGCATGGATATTCTTGTCGACAACGATGGGGTGCCTCACATTCTTGAGGCAAATAACAAACAGGGCAACCTGATCTACTGGGATCCGCAGTACGCGGGAACTCAAAATCCCGGCGGATTTGTAAATCCGGATTTTAACGATTACGCACGGTCCTTAGATGTAAATCGTGACAAGGCGATTCTTCAATACGCTGAGTTTCTTGCAAGTTAACAAACCCTCAAAACACGCTTGAGAGAATCGGCGGCGACATCATTACAAGTAGCGTCTAAGTATTAAGAAGCGTCAAGGATGTGTCGAGAGCAACGGATTTTCCGGAAAATAGTCGCGTAGCCTAAAGAGCCTGAAGACGGCCAGCGCAGTGTCTGCCGTTAGTGCTGGTTTTGTAGAGCTTTTTCGCCCACCGCCAGAAATTTGGCACAAACAACTCGATACCAACGGATTTCTCGGTGGCGTGTCTGTTGATTGAGCCCCTGTAAACTTCAGTTCCTTCTCGACCAAAAGAGGCGCCGTCTCAGGTGACGCGCAGCGCGATCGTGTCAGCAGCGGCAGCAGGGTGGGGATGCCCTGTTCCTTATGGTGAAGATGAGCAAGGATCGTATCAATAATTTGCTGATCCTCTATACAAGCAATGGCCCTGATAGACCCGCGACCGCAGACCTCGATATCGACGACAAAAATCGATTTCAGACGCTGTACCCAGGTCATTGTCCCGGGATGCTCAGCGGGTGAAATTCCCTCTTGGTTGGGAGGGCGCTTCTCCCTTTCCCCCCCGCCCCTTTACCGGCGTAACCAGCCCGCGCCAACGATATTAAGCGCTTCCCTCCTGCGCTCGAGAGTTTTTCTCGTGAGACTCCTAAGAGGGCGCGCCCTCCCAAATGGGCTCCTCTGCGACCTTGTTCGCAATTTCTCGCGCTCTTGTCGCAGGTCTATTACCGATAGGAGGGTATGAGAACAAGTAAATGGGGTGGTAACTAGAAAACCTTGAAGCACCCATGGCGTAAATTAAGGCGAGATAGATATTTTCGATAAAACCCCATATTTAATCTGGTTATTGTTAGGGTGGGCTCAAGGCGCTCCCTGCAGCGGCTCGAAGGACCACCAGACGGGGGTAGGGAGCGCTGAAAAAAATACTCATCACCAATAAGGATAATAATTATGAATATAAATAAAATTTTGACAGCCGTGGGTGTTGTCGTCGCAATTGCTGCCGTATTTGTCGGTCAAGTGGCGGCATACTCAGCAATAGCTCTTGTGGTATTGGGACTTGCAAGTGGCTTTATGAAACCTACTGCGGATATCTCTGGCCGTATGGCTTATACCGTGGCAGCAGTAGCTTTACCCACGATAGCTAACTCACTTGACGCCATTCCGGTGGTTGGTGCTCCAATCAACGGCATTATCGACAACATCGCCCTGATGATTGGCGGCATGGTCATTGCTAACTTCTTGCTAGCACTGAAAGACTCAGTAATGCCCTCGAGCGACTAAACGCTTCTGCGTGCCCGGAGCATATCTCCGGGCTTCCACAACGCTCGTAAATAAGCGGGCAACCAAAAAAACTCCCCGACTTACCTCAGTCTTACGACTACCATGACAGGGCAAACGATTTTGCGTGACGGGCCCCAATGGGCCGAGACGCCACGGATGCTGTTGATCGCGCGTGTTAATGGGTTGGAATACGATGATGCACGGTAGACTCTAGGGCAAGGTAGCGTTGGTAACGGGCTCCGCAACGGGAATAGGGGAGGCGGTGTGTCGTCGATTTGCGGCAGCGGGTGCCTTATTAACCATCGGTAAGCGCAATCAGCACTCGCTACGGGTGTAACAGACAGTGCCATCTTCGTCCTCAGAGGCCTGTGTAAACAACACAAGTGGGATATAGCTAAGAAGTCAACGCGCAACCCCCAGATCTAGACCCGGTGATAGCGTTCTAGCGTCATTGTCCGATCAGTTGAAGCTAGGGGATATGAGTCCTGAGAATGTGGCGGGTCCAGTAGGACATGAACCGACGACCGATCTGTTGTGTTAAGAGTGGCGAGTGTCTTGGCCGATGAAAGCTAAGCGAGTGACAGTGTCTGGAGGAGCGGCCATGCGTGTTGAACGAACTTATACAGTCATTGGTTGAGAAATAAGAGCCCGTCACCGAGACAGCAACTACCCTTGAAGGCTTATCAACCGACAGAAGGTCGGTCTGTGCGGTGTCGTTTACTGGGGCGGGCAGACACTGCTTACTTTAGTCAAAAAAAAACCCGAGCCGGCTGTTATTCCGACTCGGATTTTTTTAGCTTCCTTCACAACCCCGACTGATATAGCCGGGATTTAATGAAGATCTACAAGGCAGACTTTCGTTTAGAAAGCGTACCGGCCCTGTAGGTACCAAGTGCCACCGTTGAAGCCAAAAGGGCTGTCTTCGGGGTAGAGCTGGCCCAAACCACCTGGGTTAGGTGTCTTGTCTG
>JAQXAF010000045.1 GCA_029253085.1 Luminiphilus sp.
TCTTGAAGCTCGCAGTCACCATTGGCAGAGCAAGTCAGGCAATCGAGAGGGTGGTCTGAAATATACAATTCCATAACGCCCTTTCGGAGCTTATCCAAACGAGGGGTTTGCGTTTTTACAGACATACCTTCTTGGCAGGGCGTCGTGCAGGATGCGGGAGTCCCTTTGCGACCCTCCACTTCAACGAGGCAGAGGCGGCAGGAGCCATGAGCATCGAGACTATCGGTAGCACACAATTTTGGGATCTGCGTGCCAGCAAGACTTGCCGCGCGCATGATCGATGTGCCCGCAGGAACATCAACAGCCTTGCCGTCAATATGAACTGTCACCGTGCTCTCTGAGAGTGCTGCCGGCGTACCCAGATCAAGATCTTCGATGGCTATTTCTATTGGTTTATTCATGGACAACTCCTTGAGCAGTGGCATCAACACGAACAGCCACGCGCTTAAAATCTTCAGGAAACTGGTCTAGAGCACTCAACACGGGTTGCGGTGTCAGGCCGCCCATGGCACACAGCGATCCCGCGGTCATAACGTCGCAAAGATCGCGTAAGAGTTGCTCAGCGTTTTCTGACGCATCCGACGCTAAAAGATCGTCTATCACTTCAACACCGCGCACCGCACCAATACGACAGGGCGTGCATTTGCCGCAAGATTCTTCGACACAGAATTCCATGGCAAAACGCGCTTGCTCGGCCATATCGACCGAGTCATCAAAGACCACTAACCCGCCGTGACCCAACATCGCGCCCTCGGCAGCTAACGCCTCATAGGCCATCGATACCTGAAGTGAATCTGCAGTCAAATACGCCCCCAAAGGTCCACCCACTTGCACCGCCTTCAAGGGCTTCCCCGATTTGGTGCCCTGTCCCAAATCAAAGATAAGTTCATGGGCAGAGATACCAAAGGCCACTTCAACAATGCCGCCCCTCGCAATATTTCCAGCCAGCTGAAACACCTGCGTCCCGCGAGAGCGCTCTTGCCCAAGCGCCGCGTACGCCTCGGCACCCCGAGCAAGAATTGAGGGAACGCTGGCAATCGTTAGTACATTGTTAATGACCGTGGGCGTACCAAAGAGACCCTCAATCGCAGGCAAAGGCGGCTTGGCGCGCACCGTCCCTCGACGTCCTTCCAAGCTTTCGAGCATCGCGGTTTCTTCGCCACAAACATAAGAGCCGGCCCCGACTCGAATAGTGACATCGAAGTTACAGGCCGAACCTAAAATACCCTGCCCCAACCAACCGCGCGCTCTAGCCTTGTCAATCGCATCACTCATGACGGCAATGGCCGCAGGGTATTCTGATCGCAAATAAATCATGCCGCTATCTGCGCCCACCGCATGCGCAGCAATCGCCATGCCTTCCAGAAGGCAAAAAGGATCGCCTTCCATCAGCATGCGATCTGCAAAAGTGCCACTGTCACCCTCATCCGCGTTGACACAAATATATTTGTGACGCGGTGCATCTTGGGGATCACCTTTATGCGGCACAGGGCTTTGCTCGGCCACCGTCTGCCATTTGATGCCCGTTGGGAAACCAGCTCCACCACGCCCACGAAGACCCGATTCGGTCACTGCAGTAATCACCGACGCAGGACTCAATTCCAAGGCTCGTTGTAAACCCGCCATACCGCCGTGGAATAAATAATCGTCAGGGTCAACGGGATCAATAATCCCGACCCGCTCATAAATCCAGCGATTCTGACACGCCAAGTAATCCAACTCCTCAACGACCCCCAGGAAATTGGCTGCGGTCTCAGTGAGTGGGTTATCACGCAGATCAGAGGCCTGAACATTACCCCACCCTACTCGAGTCCCGTTGCGGGAATCAGCACGTTCGACCAAGGGCTCCAGCCACAGTAAGCCTCGACTTCCAGTGCGCACCACTTGCTCACCCAGAGCTTCTAATGCAGCTGCCACGGCATCGGCACCCACAGAAAGTGCCGCAGCATCTCGGGGAACAAACCAAACCGTCATAGCGCTGTCTCCGCTGCATTTTGAGCAGCTGTTACCGCCGATTTTAATGTTTCTACGTTCGCGTTCCCAATAAGCTGCTCATTCACCAGAGCTGCAGGGCCCAAGGCACAATTACCGAGACAGAAAACCGGCTCATTAGTCCCCGTTGCAGCGGCCAAATCGGGGTCTGCCGCGCACACTTCACCCCATGCCGCAGCCAAAGCTCGGCCACCCACCGCTTGGCAGGCCTCGGCCGCACACAAACGCACTGAAATTACTGGGGGCGGCGTCTTTTTTAGATCGCTGTAGTAAGAAAACACACCATGCACATCGGCACGGGTAACGTTACAAACCTCTGCGATAACGGCCACAGCGCCATCGGGTATATACCCGTACTGCGTTTGTACGGCTTGCAGGCATAACAGCACCGGGCCGGGTTCTCGTTTCACAATGGGAGTTAGTAACCCCTTTAGCGTCTCAATCTGCTCGGTCGTTTTAATCGGAGATTCCATCAGAGTTTTACCCGTCCCTTACCTGAGTAAACATTGAGTCGGTCGTCGCGTGTAAAGCCAATCAACACCAAACCATGCGCCCGGGCAAGGTCTACGGCTAAGGTTGTAGGACCAGAAACCGCCACAATCGCAGCGACACTGGCGCTCAAAGCCTTAGTCACAATCTCGTAAGAGACTCGCCCGCTCACTACCAGTATGTGATCAGTGAGGGGGAAGTTACCTTCAAGAAACGCATTTCCCAAAACTTTATCGACCGCATTATGTCGCCCAACGTCTTCCCGAACGACAAAAAGCTCATTATCATAGCCGGCTAAGGCAGCCGCATGAAGAGATCCAGTGAGGTCAAACATTTTTTGTTCGGCGCGCATGCCCTGAATAAGCGCATGGGCGACTTGCGGCGTGATCGCCCAGTCTTTGCTGTGCAATGCCGCCCGTGGTTTCGGCGTGGTCGCCAAAACATCACTGCTGCAAACCCCACATGAACTTGAGGTCAGATAGGCCCTCGGCCTTGGGGGAACCACGCCAACACCCAGCTCAGCAAGCACCGTATCCACTGCTGACTCTCCGTCTACACCCCAATGACGCAGCTCGGAGGCACCCACCCGTTCGACACTTATAATGTCAGTAGGGGCCGTTATTTCAGCTTCACTCAACAACCATCCAACCGCCAGCTCTTCATCGTGCCCTGGCGTTCGCATAGTAGTCAGTAGCGTTTGTTGTTCAACTGAAATAGCCAGTGGCGCCTCCACAACAACGCGATCAAATTGATCAATAGAACGCGTACTCGTTGCCGTCACGTCATTAACGCGGAGCATGGGTCGTGGGTCTGTTGCATGTGCTGGCATCTAAAAGAGTCCGGTCACTTGTCCATTAACAACATCGATATTTTCACTGGCAGGCACCTTCGGCAAACCTGGCATGGTCATGACATCGCCGCAGACGGCAACGACAAAACCTGCGCCCACTGACAGTCTGATTTCTCGGATATCCATCACATGCCCCGAGGGAGCCCCTTTGAGCGAAGGGTCGGTGGAAAACGAGTAGGGGGTCTTAGCAATACAAAC
>JAQXAF010000074.1 GCA_029253085.1 Luminiphilus sp.
CACCCCCTAAATAGGGCGCTGAGCCCTGTAACCAAAACAGCCAGCTAAGAACTTCGGCCCGAGACTCACTGTCTTTTGGCATGAAATGGCCAAATTTGTCGGCCAAGTGCAGCAAAATCGCTCCTGATTCAAAAACGCGTACGGGTTTGCTGCCGCTGCGATCAAGCAGTGCGGGTATTTTTGAGTTGGGATTGACTCCGACGAAACCGGACGAAAATTGCGCGCCCTCTTGAATGTTAATCAGCCAAGCGTCGTATTCAGCATCAGCCTCACCCAGCTCGAGTAGCTCCTCGAGCATAATAGTGACCTTGACGCCATTGGGTGTCCCAAGGGAATAGAGCTGCTGAGGGTGATCGCCTAGGGGTAGGTCCTTCTCGGACTGTGCGCCTGCTGTGGGGCGATTGATGTTTGCGAAGCGTCCGCCGGACTCGTTTTCCCATGTCCAAACTGTTGGTGGTACGTAGTCAGATTCATCGGTCACAGCAAAGTTCCTTTTGGAAAGTAGGGCCACAATATTCGGGTAGGGGCGCCATATTGAGCACATTGCTCAGTATTTTCCACTCTGATTTCATTTCCAGCAGCCATACGTAACGTGCATAGGAAAACCGTACCCTTTTGTGAGTCGGGTTCAAAGGGGCAGCCAAGGCATCACGGATGCTGGGTGAGCAAAAATATCAGAGCCTCGGGCAATGTCTGCTCCCAGACCTGCCAGTCATGGGCGCCATCTAGGATACGAAGCTCTGTTGCCTCAGGCTGAACGTCGCGCAATTTACTAAACAGGACGGTGGCATGATGGGCTATATTAAATTCATCATGGTCGCCGCTATTGATGTAAAAAGGGACGGTGATGTTTTTGGCGATGTAATCGTCCCACAGGGCGGGGTAATTACTGTGCTGCCATAGCTGCTCATCAAAGCGTCCATCGGCGTCCAAAAACGCAGGGTGTCGATGGGCCGATGAGTTTTTAGGCGGCAGCGGGACATAGGTGGCTGGACTCATTGCCGCTGCAGCGCCGAAGAGTTCAGGATACTTAAGTGCAAATCGTGTGGCGCCGTAACCCCCGGCCGAAAGGCCTGCAACGAAACGTCCAGCCCGAGTTCGAGCGGTAGGGTAGCTGGCCTCGATGTAAGGGATTAAATCTTCGAAAAATGCCTTTTCAGCTGGCTCGTTGTAGCCATTAAGCCACCAGCTTTGAGACCCTGGCATGACAATGAGTGCAGGTGGGATTTTCCCTGAGGCAATCAGTCGGTCGGCGGTAGATTTGAGGTTTCCACTGGCTAGCCAATCATTTTCTGAACCAAAGGAACCGTGCAATAAATAAACGACGGGGTACAGGGAATCGCGTGTCGGCTCTCGGTCGGGAATGTATACGGTCAAGGGGTAGGGCGCCTGCAGCGCTTGAGAATCCATTGTGCTGTGTACCACCACCCCTGCCCGAGACAAGGGGCTGCTTAGCGCTAAGCCAAAACACACGAGAAGCGGCAGGTATAAAGACAGGTGTTTAAGGGCGTAGGTCATCGTAATCATCTGTGAGTGAATCGGAATCCGTAGCATAGCGGCTTTTTAGGGTAGCGAACGTGAAACGCGGCTAGTCGTGCTTATCTTGCGCGAGGGAAGTGAGTCGCTTAGCCGCGATGACACAGAGGCTTATTTGTCACGTTTCTGCGTGTCGATGGAGTCAATTGTAAAGGATAATTATTCAACCGTAGCGCGATGGATCTCGATACTTGCCGGAGGTGCAGAGTGGCTAATTTGATCGCTGGTAAGCGCTTTTAAAGCCAATTCACGGTCCTCTGTGCTAAAGGCGCCCGTAGTCACGCAAAACTCCACCATATTGCCGTTTGGGTCTTTGGTGTAAATGGAGTGGCACCAGTTGTGGTCTACTTCCAGCACCGTCAAGCCAGCGCGCTGCCACGCATCCTTGCGTTGATTAAGGCTGTCCAAATCTGGGGCATTAAAGGCGATGTGGTTGATTTGGTCAGGCACACCTGCGGCCTTTGAGAGCGATGTCTCCAGGTTTTCACACCCAGGCACCTCATGCAGCTCCCAGAAGGCAATAAAAGAAGAGTCGTCACCGGCCATTCGATAAAAAAAATGTTTTGCCCAGCCACCACTAGGCACGGGGCCGATCTCCACCTTCACCAACTCAAACTCCAAAATCGTTTCATAGAAATCATGGATTGCGGCCATGTCCGCCGCCGCCATGGCGAGGTGATGGTAAGCCATTAGTGTGTCTCCTTATCGACCATGGCCATGACGTCGCGGTTTGCAGCTTCCGTGGGCGCGATGATTTCAGTGATCCGTTCATCCACATCATCATATTCCAGACGCAGTGCCCTAGCGATGGTGGCGTGCATGTCGTAAAGCGTTGTTATGTAGGTGAGCTCCAATATAGCCTCGTCGGATAAAGCTTTTGTGAGCTCTGCAAAGAGGCCATCGGGAATGCGGCCCCCTTCCAGGACTAGCGCATCGGTGTAGGCGAGGACAGATCGCTCGAGGTCGGAGTAAACAGTGCTGGTTGACCAGTGGGGGAGAGCGGCGATTTTCTCCTCTGAGAGGCCCACGGACCGGCAGGACTTGCTGTGTTGAGAGAAAACAAACTGCGAGCCACGAGCATAGCCTGCCCTTGTTTGTGCGAGCTCTCTCAGCTGTGGGTCAATTTTTCGCCCGGAATCTCGATAGAATTGAAAGCCCTGCAGGGCATGCTTTAAGCATTGGGGTACCAGAGCAAAAACTGTCCACCAGTTACCCGGAGTTCCCGTGGCAGTACCGGGTGTTGCCACAGGGTCGCGGTCGCCGAATATCAAATCATAGATCTGGCGAGCAATGGGGTCAGCATCTGATCGTGAGACCTGTCGAAGTCTGGGCATGATAAATCCCTCCATTCTTATTATGACCAGCGTCGGGGTCACTCTGACCGCAAAACTGGGTAGTCGCAACGGGAGCTGGACCGCCGACTAGCCTAGCCTGCTGTTGGATAAAGGTTAAGCGGAGAAGGCGGCAAAGGAAAAGCCCAATTCCAACAAATTCAAATGCAGTTTGCCGTCAGAAAATTACGCTTGAAACTAATTTTAAGCGGTTTCTCCGCCGATAAGTTGTCATTGTATCTGCCTTCGAGCTTGACCTGAATTCTATGCATCCCTATGATCATCGGCCTCCGCCCGTAGCTCAGCTGGATAGAGCACCAGGCTTCGAACCTGGGTGTCGGGAGTTCGAATCTCTCCGGGCGGGCCATTCATCTTACTTCCTTTGATTTATTGCCTACGCGCGATAGCTTGCCAAGCTTTAAAGCCACTCTGTCAGTATTCCCTTTGGGCTCCTTGAGATGTGCTCAACTTCGAAGTGTGTGTCCGTATAGGGAGATCAGTATTTTGTCAGTGCAGACTTTACGGCTGCCGCTAGGCGTGTACGCAGCGTGCTATGTCTCTGCTATTTAGCTGATACAACACCGCAGCCAGCTGCTGCCGTAATTGGAAAAATTCATTGAGAGTGCGGGTACGTACGTTTCGGGTTTGGCACCCCATGCTTAGCCTGATAATGTAAGTTAGGGTTTGATAGGGTGAGAAGCCTTGGACACGGCCCCGATTCAAAATTCTCTAGCGCATGGCAGCGGCTGAGCATTCCTCGCCGTTGTTGAATGTGCAGAGTTGCTTCTCAGCCCCGAGACCGGGTGAGCCTGAGGTTTTTTCAGTCGGGGCTCGGGATTGTTGATTCAGCTGCTCGGAGAGCAACAAACATAGAGGAGATAACATATGGATCTTGGAATCATCTTAACCTTGGCATTTTTTGCCTTTGCGATTTTAGTGGCGGCTAAGTCTGTTGCCATTGTGCCTCAGTCAGATGAATACGTGGTGGAACG
>JAQXAF010000075.1 GCA_029253085.1 Luminiphilus sp.
GACAAAGAGCAGTTCGACTTGTCGTTTCAACATTACAACAAGGGCAATGAGCTCAAGCATGCTCAGCTTCAATATCGATCCGAAGGTACTACCCAAGAGTGTGATGCCCAGATTGAAGCCTGTAGCCAAGACCTATTTGCCAACTCTAGTGGTTGTTTGGACGCCGATCCCATCTTTGTTGTCGGCCTTCCGCGAGCAGGTTCAACCTTGTTGGAGCAAATCCTGTCGTCGCACAGCCAAATTGATGGCACCTTAGAACTTCCCAATGTACTGTCAATAAGCGGAAAGTTGCGGCGCATGGGGCAACGCGAAGGTGCACAACCCTACCCCTTCAATCTTGCAAACCTGACCAAAGATCAGCTCCAAAGTTTTGGTGAAGAGTACATCCGTGACACTCAAATTCATCGACAAGATGCACCATTTTTTATCGATAAAATGCCCAATAATTTTCGGCATATTGGTCTGATTCGCCTCATGTTGCCCAACGCCAAAATCATTGATGCACGTCGAGATGCGATGGCTTGCTGTTTTAGTGGCTTCAAACAGCTCTTCGCAGAAGGTCAAATGTTCAGCTACGACTTAGAGGACATCGCCCATTATTACCGCGACTATGTGCGGCTAATGACCCATTGGGATGCGGTATTACCCGGTCATGTGCTGCGAGTTCAACATGAAGACGTAGTGGCCGACTTGGAAACACAAGTCCGTCGCATGCTCAATTTCTGCGACGTACCCTTTGAAGCAAGCTGTCTCGAGTTTCATAAAACTGAACGTAACGTGCGGACGCCATCCTCAGAACAGGTTCGACAGCCGGTTTACTCTACGGCGCTTGAGCAGTGGAAACACTACGAACCCTGGCTAGAACCGCTAAAGAATGCGCTCGGTAATTTATACACCGGTGAATCGCTACAAGGTGCAGATCATGTCTGATCTGGAGGACCAGGTTCTTTCCTCCCTGCGGCGGATCATTAGAGCCACCCACCTACATTCCCGAAAATTGGAAAAACAAACGGGACTAACAACGCCTCAGCTCGTCATTATCCAGACAATAAATGAGCTGTACGACCCTACCGTCTCGGCTATTGCCCATGCCGCAAGCCTGAGTTTGGCCACAGTGACAACCATACTCAATCGGCTGGAAAAAATGGTTTAGTCATGCGTAGCCGAAGCGTCACTGATCGTCGTCGTGTCATCGTTACCCTGACTGATTTGGGGTCAGCCATTTGCGCTAAAACCCCACGCCCCCTACAAGACCAATTTGTGCACCGCTTCAGCAAGCTGACCACGGAAGATAAGAATCAGATTGTGGCGGCACTGCATGGGGTGGCTGCGATGATGGACGTTGCCGGTGCTGATGAGGCCTCAGCCCCCCTAAGCAGCGAGTCGGTCGTCTGAATACGATTACTATGCGAAAAACCAGGCGCCGGCTCATTTATTTGTCAGATATTGATGGCTTTTAGGTGCCATAGCAGTCCTCGCTGTCGTTCTATTTCATCTTAAGATTACGGGCTTTGATGGCGGCTATGTTGGCGTTGATATCTTCTTTGTCATCTCAGGATTTTTTACTTCTGGCTTGACCCTTGCACGAGCTGTAACGAGCACTTTCAGATTTTTATGCCTAGCAGATAAACCGTTTAGTTGCGGCTGTATTGGCAACCCTAGGCGCCGTAACGATAGCTGCGCTTTTTACATGACAACCGGATGCGCTGGGATCGTTGGATTTCCTCTATTATTGAGAAATAGACCCCTGTCGAAGGGAGCTGATATCGTCAGTAATTCTAAGCCGGACAAAATTAGACCTGCTTTGCAGCGATTAGATACCCGCCTCCTGCCCCACCGAAACGCCTTCAGGTCATCCAATGTCGATGGATGAACACCACCTCACCTTCGAATTCGCCCAATGGACCGGCAAGCAGCTCGCCGAAAAGAACCCGCTTTGGCTACGAGAGTTACGATACAACGAGGACGATCAAGAATCCGCGGATGACTAATTTTCTAATCGGTCTAATCAGGCTATCGCGCCGTCATAAACCCGCTGACAATTTGGAATCCAATCGATTGGTGCCTTGTATGCCCCTTAGTATCGGAGTCACGCCCAACACGCAGAGCGGTCATTCATTGATCTGACTGTTCAAGCACGCGATTCAGGATAGAAGAAAAGTCTAGGCTGCCATTACCCTCAGACTGGTGGGCTTGATAAATTTCAAGTGCGAGACGCCCTAGCTTATTATCGACACCGGTTCCACCAGCGACCTCCTTGGCCAAGCCAAGATCCTTCACCATGAGATCCACCATAAAACCAGGCTGGTAGGCGTTGCCCGCAGGTGCTCCGGGCATTACATCTGGCCAGGGATTGTAGACTTGTAACGACCAGTTATTACCCGAACTTGCCTTCATGATTTCTGACAAAACTCCGGGCTCAAGGCCGGCTTTTGCGCCCATCGCCAAAGCCTCGCAGGTACCGATCATATGTACCGCCAACAGCATGTTATTTGCCGCCTTGGCCACCTGTCCCGCACCAGCGGGTCCCGCGTGAAATATCTTCTCGCCATTGCCCATGGCTCCGAGAATTATCTTTGCACGATCAAAGGCGTCGGACGTGCCGCCACACATGAAGGCCAAAGTGCCTGCTTGTGCAGCCGCAACACCACCGGAAACAGGCGTGTCCATAAATTCAATACCCTGCTCCGCAACCGCGAGGCCCACATCGCGAGCGGTATCACTATCAATCGTGCTGGCATCCAAGCATAGCGTGCCCGGAGACAGATGATCGAGGAGACCGTTGTCCCCAATATACACTTGCCGCACATGCTTACCGGCTGGCAGCATAGTAATCACCACCTCGGCAGTTTTACAGGCATCTACGGCAGAGACAGCAATGGTAGCGCCGGCCGATGCGACATCGTTCAGAGCCGCCTCAGACAGATCAAAAATTTGCAGTGTGTGGCCCGCCGCTAAAAGATTCTTAGCCATGGGGCCACCCATATTGCCAAGACCAATGAAGGCAATGTTTGTCATCGGAGTTTCCTGTGGTTTGAGTTAGGGCAATTCAAGAACGGGCGCGCCCGGGGCATCGACGAAAAAGCCATCCAGAACGTTATCAGGCACTGATCCCACTGCGTCGTAAGACCATTGGGGGTTCCTGTCTTTATCAATCAGCAGAGCCCGAACACCTTCACTGAATTCCGGATGCCGCATAATATGGGCCGCCAACCGTAGCTCTGAAATAAACACCGTCTCGAGGTTGGCATCGCGAGTGTCATTAAGCTGTCTAAATATCCAAGCAGCAGCGAGTTTTGAACCGTTTATCAAACCATCGCGGGCTCGCACTAACCAGGGGTCATCGCCCTGCCATAGAGCAATGCGGTCAACAATTTCCGCAAGGTCATCGCCAGATACCCAGGCATTGATCTCATCCATTAAAGGCTCCACCTGCGCTTTGGGCAGGGCTACCTCTGCAGGAAAGCCCTTCAGCACTGCAGCCACGTTGTGAGCAGGATCCCCTGAAGACCAATCGGTTGACACCAGCGCCGCGATGACTTGATCGCGCTGTTTATGCTCAAGAAAGTAATTACCAAGGCCGCTGAACAAGGCGTCCACCGCATTGATATTGGCCGCCGTTAACGCCAGAAAGCGCCCTAGATGGCCGGGCATTTTATTGAGAAACCAGCTGCCACCCACGTCGGGAAACAGGGCTATTGTGACCTCGGGCATACCAATACGCGTACGTTCGCTCACCACTCGGTGGCTACAACCCGCAAGAATACCGAGTCCGCCACCCATGACCACACCATGGCCCCAGCAAATCACCGGCTTAGGGTAAGTGTGCAGGATATAGTTCATCCGGTATTCTCGTGCAAAGAAGTTTTCAGCGTATTCGCAAGGCCCACCTGGGTTTGCCAAACAGGAATCCCGCAGTGCCTGAACATCGCCACCGGCACAAAAAGCTTTGTCTCCGGTACCGTCAATAAATACTGCGGCAACCGTAGCGTCATCACGCCAGGCCAGTAAACTGGCCAACAAGGTCTCGACCATTTCACGGTTCAGCGAATTCAATGACTGAGGTGCGTTTAACGTGAGATGGCCAATACGCTGAGGGCCATCTCCCAACAAGTTACTGTCGACTGTTCCGGACATAGCGTAGCTTCCTAACGATTTTTCCAAGCAGGCTTGCGCTTCTCTAAAAACGCATTGACCCCTTCTCGCTGATCTTCGGTACTAAACAGCGCAACAAATTCAGTCCGTTCGGCCGCCAAACCTCCAGCAATACTGATATCACGCGCCGCATGAATCAGTCGCTTACAGGCGGTGACAGAGGTTGGGCTCTGCGCACCGGCACTAGTGGCCAGGCGCGTTGCTACTGCAAGCGCCTCGCCCGTCGCAACAACTTCTTCTACCAGTCCAATAGCCAAAGCCTTCTCAGCGCTAATCCGCTCACCGCATAAAATCATGCGCTTAGCCCATCCTTGACCCACTAATTGGGTCAAGCGTTGAGTACCGCCGGCACAGGGTAGTAAGCCCACGGTAGCCTCGGGCAAAGCCAGTTTAGCTTGGGTCTCGACCACGCGAATATCACAGGCCATGGCAACCTCCAGGCCGCCGCCCATTGCAAAACCGTTAATGGCGGCTACCGATACGCCGCGGAAATCTGATAGCGCCTCAAAAGCAGCCCCAAAGGCCTCGCCCATGACCCGCGCCGTTTCGGGGTCACCATCCGCAAACAATTTTAAGTCTGCCCCCGCAGAGAAAAACTTTTCACCCGCCCCCGTGAGCACCAATGCGTAAATCTGATCATCTGCGTTAAGCGCTTCGACAATAACGCCCAGAGCTGGGAGGCTCTCGGTGTCCCAAGTGTTAGCTGCAGGATTATCGATCGTCAGGGTCGCTACATGTCCATCAACACTAACTTTAATTTTATCCGAGGGGCTCGTAATCACTTTATAACCTCCAGTGCGCCGTCCATCATAAGTTTACGACCCACGATGACGCGCATCACCTCGTTGGTCCCTTCCAATATCTGGTGTACCCGGGTGTCACGAACATAACGCTCCACCGGATATTCACGAATGTAGCCGTAACCACCAAACAGCTGCAGTGCATCATTGCAGACCTTAAACCCCACATCGGTGGCAAAGCGCTTGGCCATAGCGCAATAAGTCGACGCTTGCGAATCCCCGGCATCGAGCTTGCTAGCGGCTAGACGAATCATTTGCCGTGCTGCGACCAACTCAGTAACCATATCGGCAAGCTTAAACTGGGTGTTTTGGAAGTCAGCAATGGCTTGGCCAAACTGCTTACGATCGGAGACATAAGCTTGTGCGTCTTCTAATGCTTGCTGGGCTGTGCCCACCGAACAGGTGGCAATGTTGATACGACCCCCATCAAGTCCCTCCATGGCGATCGCAAAACCCTGCCCCTCTTCTCCAAGACGATGACTGACTGGCACCTCAACATCGTCAAAGGTAATCATCCGTGTGGGCTGTGCATTCCAGCCCATCTTATGTTCTTTCTTTCCGTAATTGACGCCCGCAGCATCTGCAGGGATCAGCAGTGCGGTGATACCTTTAGAACCGGCATCTCCGGTACGCGTCATTACCACGAGAACATCGGTATCTCCCGCTCCAGAAATAAAAATCTTGCTGCCGTTTACACGATATACATCGCCATCGCGTTCTGCTCGGGTTCGCAGCGAAGCCGCGTCAGACCCAGCGCCAGGTTCGGTCAAACAATAAGAAGCAAGCATTTCTCCGGCGACAAGCCCTGGACACCATGCATCAATAGCCGCCTGCTGACAGTACTTGCCGATCATATTAGTTGCCATGTTGTGAATGGTTAGGAAAGCTGCGGTCGTAGTGCAGCCGCGAGATAACTCTTCAACTATCAGACTCGCATCTAAACGGCTCATACCCAGTCCGCCCGCGTTTTCTGGGGTGTACATGCCCATGAAGCCCATGTCACCCGCAGCCTTCAAAGCGGTCTTTGGAAAAATGGCCTCCGCATCCCAGGTCGCCGCATGGGGCGCAAGTTCCCCCAAAGCAAATTCCCTGGCACTGTTTGCGTACGCTCGCTGTTCATCATCGAGTTCGTAATTCAAAATCGCTTACCCCAAAAACGGTTTAGACATCTGCGTGCTGGCTCATGGTGTGGTGCTACACCGCCCGGCACTGTAACAAAAAATTAAAGCGGGCTGGTCGATAGGTATTCGCGACGATAACAAATTAAGCCTTGCTCTCGAATCGCGCCAATAGAACCGCCCGCCCCCAACACCAGCCTTTTATCTCGCAACGCCCACCGTTTTTAGCCCATGAACACGCCGCGGGTCTTTTATAAGCACCCGCCAGGCTCACGCAGCAGGTTCGTTGAACGCAGCAATAGAAAGTCCACAAAGTGATAAAGCCCACAAAGTGCAAAAAATAAGCCGGCTTGGTACTAACCCCTATCCTTGTTGCTGACAAGGTATTAGTCCAGCGCTTATTATAGGCGTTCTCATTTTTTCTTAACAAAAACTGGAAGCTCAGGATGAATTCAGCAGCGATAGACCCCGTCACCGACCCAAAAGCATATATAGCTGGCCTTGTGGCACGGTCCCGTGCCGCACAACAGGCTATCGAGCATTACTCACAGGAACAGGTCGATGATTTGATTCGCGCTATGGTCTGGGCGGTTGCACAGCCCGGCGTCGCTGAGGAAGTCGCTCAATTTACGGTTGATGAGACGCAGCTTGGCAACTACGAAGGCAAGTTTCTGAAAATTCAACGTAAAACACGGGCGACGTTGGCCGATATTATTAACGATAAGTCTGTCGGGGTGATCGAAGAGTACCCTGACCGAAACATTAAGATCATTGCCAAGCCGCTGGGCGTCATTGGCGCTCTGGCGCCTTCTACAAACCCTGAGGCGACACCGGTGATTAAAGGCATACACGCCATTAAAGGCCGCAATTCAATTATTATTGCACCACATCCCCGGGCAAAACTGACAAACAAGAAAATCTGCGACCTCATGAGGAGCGCCCTCGCTTGCCTGGGAGCACCAGAGGATCTGGTCATAGGCATTGAAACCCCTTCGCTAGATACCACCAACGAACTGATGCGTCAGTGTGACCGCGTACTCGCGACGGGTGGTGGCGCCATGGTCACTGCCGCCTACTCCAGTGGCACACCCGCACTGGGCGTCGGTGTTGGCAATGCTGTGATTACCGTCGACACCTCGGCTGATCTCGATGATGCCGCGGAGAAAATTCGCATCTCTAAAACCCTTGATTTGGCCGCTTCATGCTCCTCTGATAACTCGGTACTACTGATCGATGATATTTATGAAGAGATGTTGAAACGCCTGGAAGGCCAAGGCGGATACGTCTGCTCAGCAGAGGAAAAAGCCAAGCTGCAGGCCACTCTGTGGGACGATGAGCTTCATATTAATACCGCCATGGTAGCCCAGCCGGTCGATCGAATTGCCAGCATGGCTGGCATTGAACCACCAAAAGGCACCCAGTTTTTGATCGTTTTAGAAGATGGCTTTGGACCCGAGCATCCGTTTTCTGGAGAAAAAATGTCCGTGATTATGGCGTTGTATCGGGCTAGGGATATAGAGCACGCTATTGAACTCACCCGAAACATACAAGCCTATCAAGGTGAGGGCCACTCCTGCGGAATCTATTCAAATAACGACGACCACATCATGAAGCTTGCGGCTAGCACGCACACCTCAAGAGTTATGGTCAACCAACCTCAGGCCGCCTCCAACAGCGGTAATGTCTGGAACGGCATGCGCCAAACATTCTCTCTAGGGTGTGGCTCCTGGGGCGGTAACGGCACCAATCACAATGTGTCTTGGCGTGATCTCATCAATGAAACTTGGGTCTCTAAGCCCTTGGCTGAGCACAAGGTTGTGCCTTCGGATGACGATTTATTTGGAAGAGTCAGGGACAAACTGGCATAGAATCTTGATTTTCGAGTTCTGAACGGTACCCAAGGAGTCACCCCGTGGGTGACTCCTTGGCCCTTTACTACCGTTAGGGCCGGGCAGGTAACTAGGGCAACTTATGGCGCACCCACAGGTTGAATCACGAACCCAGTCGGCCGGCATTGCTGAGGTAGCCAGCACCCTAGCCCGGGTCATCTCTGTCCTGCACAAAGATGAATTTCCGCAGGTTTTCACCCAGGCCTTAATGGATCTCACCGGTGCTGAGGATGGCACGTTACTTTGGTTCAAGTCTGATCGCCTGCCCCAGGTCGCCTACAACGTACCCCGCACCGATGGCGGAGAGAGCACACTCGACGCTTATTTGCAGGGTGCTTTTTTATTAGACCCTTTTTACCGCGCTGCGGGCATCGATGGTTTACGGGGCATTTTTGCGCTACGAGATTTAGCGCCAGAGGGTTTCAGAGATAGTGAGTACTTCTCAACTTGGTATCCACTGACAGGCTTCAATGACGAATGTGGGGTCCTATTGTCACTACCCGACGGTTTCCTGCACTGTGCTCTTACTACCATGACCGCCGATCGGTACTTTACTTTTGAGCAGCTACAAATTATTTCAGATGCCTTTGCCGCCATCGAGGCGCTGGCGCAAAGTCACTGGGCGAATGCACCACAATTTAGTCACAAGCAACCGCCCATTCGCCAGCAGCTAAACGGCGCGCTGGCGACCTTTGGCAGCTCCTTGCTGACCCGGCGCGAGCGCGAAGTGATTGAATATGTGCTACTGGGAAACAGTACCCGGCGCATCGCTGAAAAACTGGGTGTCTCCGCAGAAACCATAAAGCTGCATCGCAAGCACGCCTATAGCAAGCTTGATATTTCCTCTCAAGGCGAATTATTTCATTTGTTTATGGATTGTATATTAAGCATTCCTCAAGATTATAATAAAGATCCACTGATCGCCTATCAGCAACGTAGGTAATGTCCTTTAGCAAGGTCAAAGCAAGTCGGCGGGATATTGGCCAGCAAGGGTTCCCATAATTTCAGGACCCGGGTAAGCCCCCGCCACCACGCGCTAGAAAATAACTCGCAGGCTAGCTAAAATGGCAATTTTTAGCACGAATGGCTGATTTTAGCCAATTTTAGGTGATTTTAGGTGATTTTAGGTGATTTTAGGCTCTAAAATGGGTTGATTTTCAGCACGATAGCATACCCTTAGCGCGCTGATTAGCCTCAACGATTTAACGTGATTTTCGGCGAAATTTAACGAAATAACGGGATTTTTTCCGCGAAATTTGCATTTTTAGCAGCGCAACGAGGTTCATGCGGGTCAGCGGGATCGTAATACACCGACCTTAAAGCTGTTAAATGCCTTGCGCGGATACAAAACCTGATCACGTTAGCAAGGGCCGGAAACCTGACAAGCCGTTACTCATTGTCCACCCCCAAAGGGTTAATGCTCCCTCGCAGTGCATGTGGCAGGATAGCCCCCTATCTTCATCTGTCTTGTCCAGATCGACAGCCCGCCGCCAAAAACGGGCCAATAACTTGAGGGAAACGCCGTGAACGCGACACTAGATACCGCTGCACTTAAAAAGCTCGATCAGGACCATCACTTCCATCCGTTTACAGACTTTAATGATTATGCCCAAAACGGTGGCCGCATCATTAGCCGGGCCGAGCACATTTACATTTATGATTCCGATGGCCATCAAATTCAAGATGGTATGTCGGGCCTATGGTGCTGTAATTTGGGCTATAGCATGGACGCCATCAAAGAAGCTGTGGCCGTCCAACTTCGAGAATTACCTTTTTACAACAACTTCTTCCGCTGCTCGAACCAGCCGGCGGTAGAGCTTGCCAGCAAACTGGTAGAGGTGACACCCGATGGCTTCAACCATGCT
Source organism: Luminiphilus sp. (assembly GCA_029253085.1). Lineage (GTDB taxonomy): Bacteria > Pseudomonadota > Gammaproteobacteria > Pseudomonadales > Halieaceae > Luminiphilus. The sequence goes on from JAQXAF010000075.1 coordinate 9,828, forward strand.
TTCTTTACCAATTCCGGCTCTGAAGCCAATGACACTCAGCTGAAACTGGTACATCGCTACTTCGACATATTGGGTAAACCCAATAAGAAGCACATCATCAGCCGCAAAAATGCGTATCACGGCTCCACGATTGCTGCCAGCTCCCTCGGTGGCATGTCGGCTATGCACGATCAAACAATGGGCTTGAACTATATCCACCATATTAATCAACCCCACTGGTTTGAACGTGGCGGTGACCTCGACGAAAACAGTTTTGGTATTCAAGCTGCTAGGGAACTTGAAGCCAAGATCGATGAGCTGGGTGAAGAAAATGTGGCCGCCTTTATTGCCGAGCCTGTGCAGGGTGCAGGCGGGGTCATTATCCCGCCCGAAAGTTATTGGCCAGAGATCAGGCGCATTCTTGACGAGCGCGACATTCTCTTTATTTCTGACGAAGTGATTTGTGGATTTGGTCGCACAGGTCGCTGGTTTGGTTGCGAAACCTACGGCATGGAGCCCGATTTGATCACGTTTGCAAAAGCGGTAACCAATGGCTTCATGCCTTTGGGAGGCTCAATGATCAACGACAAGATGGCAGACGTTTTACTTAGTGGAGGAGGGGAGTTCGCTCACGGGCTGACCTACTCAGGGCATCCCGCCGCTTGCGCTGCCGGCCTCGCCACTCTCGATATCTACCAAAATACCGGCATTATCGAGAAAACTGCAACAGACCTTGCACCCCACTTTGCCATGCGCGTTAAAGAGCTTGAGGCACACGCTCTCGTAGGACAGGTCAGAGTTCTGGGCATGTTTGCTGCGGCAGAACTGGTCAGAGACAAAAGCAGCCGAGAACGTCTAGCCCCCGATTCAGCGGGCGCCGTCTACTGTCGTGATCGTGCGATCGAAGATGGCCTGATGGTGCGCCAAACGGGGGATGCGATGATCATGGCGCCACCCTTCGTGACAACGCCAGCAGAAATTGACACGCTGTTTGTAAAGCTGACCGCAGCTCTGGATAAAACTGCGAGGCACTACAACGTCGCCTAAGTAATGAAAATTGCTCCCTGAATCTGCGGGCCCAAAGCCCGCGTACTAAGCACATGACAACACTTTCGCCCTTACTCATTCGACTGCGTGCACTAAACCTGACAGAAAAAACCTGGTTTAATGCCGTCTGGTTTCAAAGTACCTGGTTCCTGTGCGTGCTGGGCCAGGATGCGCTACTACCCTTTACCTTAGGCATGTTGGCACTGCATTTTATATTGGTAAATTCAGCACGCGAAGAAGCGAGACGGCTACTACCGGTGTTTGCTGTAGGTATTGGTGTCGACACGCTGCTCAGTGCCATCGGCATCTTCGATTTCGGACCCACCCTAATCCCTCTTTGGCTGATGGCTTTGTGGGTGGCTTTCGCTGCCTCCCTAACCCGAGCCCTTGGAGTTTTTGGCCGCTCTTCTTGGCTGGCTGCACTGGTAGGGGGTATTGGCGTACCGTTTAACTATGCCGTTGGAGCGAAAATGGGGGCCGTCACTTTACCGATGGACCCTATTCTCACGGGTGGTGTTCTCATCGTCATTTGGGCCATGCTTTTACCCGCCCTATATCAAGTAGCCAAACCGACCCCCCGGTTGAAGCAGGCATGAATCAACAACCCAAAAAGTCAGACGCAGTGAATCGGGCAACGAATCTCTCTGGGGCACCGGCAGGGTGGCTAATGACTTGGCTATCAAGCATGGCGCGCCTAATACCCCTCTTTGTCATAGCATGCGGCATGACAAATGCCCTCGCGGATGCAAGCGTTAATGCCGGCGCCACAGACCACAATCCGACGAGCGTCCCGTCACCAACTCTTAGTGCTGACCGCGGTCCAGGCTCAAATATCACGCTGAAGAAGTGTGGCTCAGCACGACTCAAGGTGTTGCTTTGGGAGGTTTATGAATCAAGCCTGTACACCCCCGACGGCACCTGGCACGAAGACACACGACCATTTCGCTTAGACATACGCTACCTGCGCAAAATCTCCGCTGAGGATTTGGTCAAGCAAACAGGCAAGGAATGGGGCGAACAGGGCAAGGTGTCGCCCCAGCACGTGGCATGGCAGGAAGATCTGCGCTTGATGTGGCCAAACGTGACCGACGGGGACGTTATTTCCCTAGCCGTCGACACAGCCGGGATATCGACATTCCTGTTCAACGGAGCCGTTATTGGAAGCCTGGCAGACCCGCAGTTTGGAAAAGATTTTTCGGGCATTTGGCTGGCTGCTGACACCACGCGTCCAAAACTACGACGCCAGCTGCTAGGGGCTCAAAAATAGAGCAGTAATTGCTGGCAAGCCGCCTAGCGAGAATTTTGAAAGGGACTAATCCGCCGGCTTCAGCCCCTAAAGGCTGCCACCTGCTGTGCCGCCGAAGCGCCCACAAGCAGTGACGCCAATTCTTCCAACCCGGGGTCTGTCAGTAGAGCCTCACGACGGACAACTTGGCTAACTTTAGACCGTCGCCGCATAAAATCAGACAACTCAACGATCCACTCGCGCTTAGCAATGAGTCGCAGCTCTGCCCGGGTATATTCTGCCCCCGTAAGTACATGCTCTGCTTCAGTGATATCAGAAGCTATGTCATCGAGAAGATCAAATGCTGCGCGGTCATATCGACGCCAAAATCGAATCGACAGGGGCTCTGATGCACTCTCGGGCGTGAGTGTATCCAGGTTCATTGCTGCAGCTCGCGCCATAAATTTTGCGCGGCAACCCGGACCTGACTCCCCAAACCATTGGGCGTTTGGATCGGGAATATCAACCCCAAGAGCGGCAATCATCGAAACCAACTCGTCGCCTACATTGAGACAATCGGTGAGCTTACCGCCAAATACACTCACAAAGGCCCGCTCTCTGTCGACTTCAACCTGATGTTCTCGGGATAACTGCACCCAATCACGACCGGCGACGTCCCCGGCCACGGCCAAGGGGCGAACGCCAACCCGCTCTGCAATAACATCGTCAGGGGTCAGTGGCTTAGGCAGGTTGAGCAGGGCGTTCGCGTTAGCCAAAACAAAATCTCGATCGGTCGCCGTAACCCCCACAGACGGATCATCCACAGGCGTATCGGTTGTACCAATGCAGGTCTTTGGCCCCATCGGGATGACAAAAAACAAGCGGCCATCACTAGCGAAAAACGTCAAAACTTTCGCCGCATCAGTCACGCGATCAACAATAAGATGAATGCCCTTGGAAAGTACGTGTCGGTGCTCTGTTGCGACACCTACGGAGTCATTGAGGAGGTCTGTATTGGGGCCCGTTGCATTCACAATGGATTTAGCATTTAAGCTCATTAGCCGATCCGTGACTCGATCCCGTAATGTCGCCCGCCAATAAGACTGATCTGGCAACCACTCCAAATCTTCAACCGCTAAATAATTCGCCGCGAGCCCACCTGCGTCTACCGCTCGGCGCACAAAATTGAACACAAAACGCGAGTCGTTGTCATAAAGGTAGCAGTCTGAGTATTCCAGACCACCAACCACGCCCTCAGCGGCGACAACCGGCGCCTCCTGTCGAATTTTCCCCGTCGTCAGATAACGTGGGGCAGCCATTCGGCAGCTCCCCATGAACCAGTAAAGCAACGCACCCAGCCAAACAAAAACTGACCACATACGAAAGCCTTTACCAATACTGGTGAAGAAGCGAATTTCGCGGACAGTCGATGGGTATGCGTCCATTAACCGATTTCTAGAACGACAGAGTTTTCGCACAAGCCGCCACTCACCGGACTCAAGGTATTTAATCCCCCCCCAGGCAAGATTACTCGAGTGGGAGCTGACACCTCCGGCAAAATCTCCACGATCGACCACGCCAACCTTTGCACCACAACCCGCTAAAGCTGCTGCTGCCACCGCACCGTTGATACCAGCTCCCACCACCAACGTATCCAAAGTGGCATTATCCAGCGCCCCTAGGGCCTGCTCCCGGGCTGGAGGTGAGTATAAAGAGGCAGGTTTATCCTC
>JAQXAF010000076.1 GCA_029253085.1 Luminiphilus sp.
GTCTTCGACAGTGGTTTTATTCTCGGTGACGGCATCTGGGAAGGCCTGCGGGTTCACGACGGTGTGATTCCGTTTTTAGACCAACACTTGAAGCGTCTCTGGGAGGGCGCCAAAGCGCTTGATTTAGATATGGGTCTCGACAAGGCTGAGTTAGCGGAGCGCCTATATGACACTCTTGATGCGAACGGCATGAAGGATCATGTTCATATTCGCCTTATGGTCAGTCGAGGAATAAAGTCGACGCCGTACCAGGATCCTGCGGTGACCATCAGTCCACCGACCATTGTCATGATCCCCGAATACAAAAGCCCCGACCCATCCCTCAACGATCGAGGTGTTCGCCTCTACACGGTCTACGTGCGTCGAGGCTATGCTGATGTGCAGGACCCCCGTATTAACAGTCACTCAAAGTTGAACTGCATTTTTGGCTGTATTCAGGCTGCTAAGGCGGGTTACGACGAGGCTTTGATGCTGGACCCCCATGGCCATGTCGCGACCTGTAATTCAACCCACTTTTTTATTGTCCGAGACGGCGAGGTGTGGACCTCGAGTGGGGATTACTGTCTTGATGGTATTACCCGACGCAATGTCGTCAACCTGTGTAAAGCCAATGGCATTCCGGTGTTCGAAAAAAACTTTTCTGTTATGCAGGCTTACGGTGCCGAGGAGGCGTTTGTCACAGGCACCTTTGCGGGCCTGACCCCCGTGTTTGACATCGATGGTCGGGAGATCGGCGATGCCCGGCGCGGGCCCATGGTGGACCGGCTGCAAGGACTGTATCGGGACCTGCTCAACCACGAGGTCGATCGGCACCAACAAGGGAACGCTGAGTGACTCTTCGCATTGCCATGTGGTCGGGGCCACGGAATATTTCCACGGCCATGATGCGTGCCTGGGAGAACCGCGCCGACTGCGCGGTGATCGACGAACCATTTTATGCGTGTTATCTGGCGGAAAGTGGCGCAGATCATCCTTGCCGCGAGGCCGTTCTGCAGTCTCAGCCCACCTGCCGAAGTGAGGTAATTGCAGGCCTAGTATCTGACGAGCCGGCGCCCATTTATTATCAGAAACACATGACCCACCATATGCCTGCCGCCTGTGATTTGTCCTGGGCGATAGCAATGCATCACGTATTTCTGATCCGGGATCCCGCGGCGGTCATTGCGTCTTACCTCAATAAAATGCCGACGGTGACTTCGGATGATATCGGCATTGTTCGGCAGTGGGAGCTGTACCAGACCATCAGCGAATTGACCGGCAGGCGGCCTACGGTGATCGATGGTGCCGATGTGTTGGCCAACCCTCATGTGTTGCTCAAGAAATTATGTTCGGCCCTTGAGGTGCCGTGGCGCGAACAAGAAATGACGGCATGGCCCTTGGGACCTCGCACCAGCGATGGCGTATGGGCCCAGCACTGGTATCAGTCGGTCTGGGCATCTACAGGATTTTCCGCCTCTCCGGCGCCTACTCCGAATGTGCCGGGGGTGGCACACAAATTAGCTGAAGACATGCAGCCCTATTTTCAGACGCTCTGGGTGGACCGATTAAAGCCCGGTTGAGGGTATGTCTGGCGTGTGGTCTGTTGCAGCCGACCCTTGACCCGACTCGTAGAGGGGCGCAATTCATGCTGGGTATTATCTAAGGCCGTTAAAGTGGCGCTGCATGATGACCCGTCCCCGGATGGGGTGAACCGGTAACCGCCCAGTGGTAACGTAAACACTAATCCTTTTATCCCTCGTACAGATTCCTCGGAGATTCCATGGCCACAGCAACTGACACTTCCGTACTGATCAACGAGCAGGGCGCCCTGATGACCCTGACCCTCAACCGTCCCGAGGTCGGTAACGCCTTTAGTGGGGCTATGGTCGATGCTCTCTATCAAACCTTCAGCGATCTGGCGGCGCGGGATGATATTCGTGTTGTGGTGCTGGAAGGTGCAGGCAAGCACTTCTGCTCAGGGCTTGATTTGGTGGATGGTGGCTGGGGGTTTAATGAGCGTTCAGTCGGCATGTTGCTCGGCGTGCAGCGTCGCATTGCACGGTTGTACCTCGCCATGCGCCGGTGTCCACAGGCGATTATTGCCACCGTTCAGGGTGCGGCCTATGGCGGTGGTTTGAGTCTCGCCGCCGCCGCCGACCTTCGAGTCGCCGACAGCACGGCAAAATTTTGTGCGGCCTACATTCGTATTGGCCTCACGGGAGCCGATATGGCCAGCAGCTACCTACTGCCCCGATTGGTCGGTGGCTCTTTTGCGGCCGAGATGATGATGACCGGACGGGCCTACGCCGCCGAGGCCATGGATAAGCGTGGCTTTTTCTCCCACCTGACGGAGCCGGGTGAGAGGGAGCCGGCGGTGGCGGCCTTGGTCACCGATCTATTGGCAACGGCTCCTCTGGGACTTCGCTTGACCAAGGAGGCTGTCCATCTGGGTATTGATTCCTCGTCTATGGAAGCGACCATGGCTTTGGAAGATCGGCACCAGACCCTGCTGTCGATGACCGATGACGCGGCCGAAGCTATGCATGCCTTTCAGGAGCGAAGGGCCCCCGAGTACAAGGGCCGATAATAGAACGGTGACGCCACGCTCGGAGGCGGCCGTTGTTACGCAGCCCCCAAAGCTGCAGTGCTCTAACCGGTTAAATAGCTTTCTCTCCCAGCGGAGAGCATGCAGTGCCCAATGTATTTTTTGAGTCAAGAGTCCTGAGGGAGCGTGGGTTAGTCCCGTTGCCGGTAGAACCGCAGCAAGAGGTCGGCAGCGTCCTCGGATGAGGCGTTTTCCGGGGTGGCAGCTGCAGGTGATGCCAGAAACCTTTCGAAGTCCTGCAACAGCTGGGTTTTGGCACCTTCTCTGACCGCATCACAGCGGCGTTTGTTTTGCTGGGCTGTGGGAGCATCCTGCATCAATTTGGCCAGCGCCTGCCACAGCTCAGAGATGCCCTCGTTATCGGTGGCGATAGTGGTGAACACGCTGGGTGGCGTCGCTGCGGGCAAACACTGCAGTGATTGCTCCAGCAAAATTTTGGCGTTTTCAAGACCGGGTCGATCGGCTTTATTTAATACAAAGGCGTCGCCCTGTTCAGTCAGGCCCGCTTTGTTGGCTTGAAAACTGTCTCCCCAGCCGGGGTTGAGCACAACCGCAACGCGGTCCGCCAGCTCCATAACGTCCAGCTCGACCTGCCCAATACCTAATGTTTCGATGATTACCAGCGGCCAGCCAGCGGCATCCAGCACGTTGACTGAGGCTCGCGTTGCAGCGGCAATGCCCCCCTGGTATCCCCGGGAGGCCATGGAGCGGAAAAATACTTTTTGATCGAAGAGGCGGTAGTCCATCCGCACGCGATCTCCCAGCAGTGCACCGCCGGTTAAAGATGAGCTGGGATCAACTGCGAGAATGGCGACAGCGCCATAATGATCTAAGGCATGGGGTAGCAGCGCGCTGATCAATGACGATTTACCGGCCCCTGGCGGCCCGGTGATCCCCAGCACGTGTGCGGAGGCGGGCTGCTGCAGGGCTCTCTGTTCAATGGCCAGTGCCTCGGGTCCACCCGATTCAATGGCCGAAATTGATTTGGCGAGTGCTCTGCGTGCGGTGAAACCGTCTCCCCAGTCAGCACTTGTGGCGTCGCTCATGGTGCTGTGCTGAGTCCTGTAAGCCGATTGGCTGAATCGACAATGTCAGTCAACATAGATCCCGGGGGAAAAACTTCGAGTCCCTTTGCCTCGAGCTGCTTGCAGGCATGGGGTGGAATCGTCCCCCCAGCAAAGATCGGCATGTCAGGCGCGGCGGCTTGCACCGCATCAACGGCCCTCAGTGCCACGTCGATGTGACCACCGATATTAAGGCCCACCAAATCAACATCTTCGTCAATGGCAGCAGCAACAATTTCTGCCGTGGTTGCCATGCCAATCATAATCACCTCAAAGCCTGCATCCCGCAGGGCACGAGCGACAATCGTTGGGCCACGCCAGTGGCCGTCCAGTCCGGTTTTGGCCATTAGGATTCGCTTTGGCTTCACGTAATTACCTCCTCAACACTGAATCGGTGTGCGCCAGTCACCAAAGACTTCTCGGTAGACATCGCCCACTTCGCCAAGAGTCGCTTCGGCTTCAAGACAATCCATCATAACGGGCATAATATTATCGCTGCTGCGGCAAACACGCTCTAAATCCTTGAGTGCCGTCATGGCTCCTTTCTCGTGTCGCGTCCGTTTCACTTCCTTGAGACGCTCAAGCGCCACGTCAAAAGCATCATCAGTGCCGATAAAACCGTCTATCTCAAAAGGGCTACTGTCATCGTGCGCCATCGTCACGCCAACAATATTGGCTTCGCCACTTTCGGTTTGCATAAATTCTTTGTGCTGGTTTTCTTCCGCTTTTGCGTGAAGCCACCCCGAATCAAGGCAGGCCAGATAACCCCCTCGTATTTGTATTTCTTCAAAAAAGGCCCAGGATTTTTCAACGAGCTGTGCAGTCAAAGTTTCGACATAATAAGATCCGCCTAGGGGGTCGGTGACATCGGTGAGTCCGGTCTCCTCCATGAGAATTTGCTGAATTCGAACCGACATCTGATGGGCGTGTTCGGAGGGAATGGACAAGGCTTCATCGTAACCCGACACACCGAGTGACTGCACACCACCCAGCACCGCACTGACAGCCATCAGGGCACCGCGGACCAGATTATTCATGGGTTGTTGATAGGCCATTTTTGAGCCTGCCGTGACGCAGTGAATTCTCAAATTTGCAACACGCTCATCTTTGATGTCATAGCGTTTTTTAAGCAGGTCGGACCACATAAGCCGTGCGGCTCGCATCTTGCAGGCTTCCTCAAAGATTTTGATGGAGGCCCTGAAGCTAACGCCACCACAACCCCGAGCGGCGACTTCAATGGGAATCCGACCGCGCAACTTGATTTCGTCGAGGTACTCCACGGCATTAGCAAACAAACTTCCCAGCTCTTGATCCGGGGTAAGACCGGTATCGGCGCCGTTGTAACCAGCAATTGATACAGGCACCCAACGTGGAAGGTGTTTAGTGCAGAATTCAATGATGTCGCCATTGAAGCGAAGACCGGCGTCCGTGGGAATCTGCTGTTTGGTAATGCAGCCCAGATAGGTCAGGTTGAAGTCGCTCTGTCCTGTGCCTGGGAGCGTAGTAAGGTCATAGCCTCTTTTTTTCGCGACAGCCCAGTAAGCGGCCAACGCAAAAGGTGCATGCTGCACCACGGCACCGCCGGCATGCCCAAAGCTGGTGTCCATAGGCAGGCCGTCGAGGCAGATGGCTGTGTCGCGTACGCTTTGCATCACCGCTCCGGTGAGGCCTACATCCTCTCTGCGGGCAAGCACTTCTGGGTGATCAACGTTGTAGCAGTGGTCGGCTGTGTTGCGATCGTGCTCCATGATGAAGCCGGTCTCGCCATTTTTCAGAAGGAATTTTATGCGCTCATTTTCATCCTCGGGCTTGCCAAAGCCACTGAGCTGAAAAATACGCCAGGGTTTGGATCGATAGCCCGATGGATGAAAGCCTCTGTGATAAGGGGCCTCGCCCGGCGCTACGTTGATGCGTTCGGCATGTGAATCGGGAATATCTTCTGCCGTGTAATAGGACTTAAGGGGAATATCCGAGCAAGCCTGCACCGTATCTTGTGGATCTTTTGGGCGCATGTTGTAAAACCTCTCCGGCACGTTTTTTACTCAGCGTACTACATGTTTACTTTCGAGTATGCAATTGATACGTTGAGTACAACAACGACAAAAAAAATAAACATAGGGGTACGTTGTGTTTGGATACGACGCATCAACACTGGGCTTAACCGCGACCGAGCGGGTTCATATGGGGCGCCGCGCCGCCGAGACTCTTGGCGAAGAGGCCCAGCTTTTAGGGGCACAGCGGGTTTTTCTTTTGGTCAGTACCACATTGCGTAACAGCACCAACGAGATTGCTGAGATTGAATCGGCTTTGGGCGCTCGATTGGCACAGACCTATGATGGTATTGCTGCCCATGCTCCGCGAACTGACGTGTTAAAGGCGATTGAAGCTGCGCGGTCAGTGGACGCAGATCTGATCATTACGGTGGGGGGGGGTTCTGTTACCGACGCGGGGAAGGTGATTGCGCTAGGTCTCAAACACAACATCACTGCTCACGAAGATTTTGAGGGCTTCTACGTCTTCGTAGATGAGAATGGCGACACCGTGGCACCGGTTTTTGAAGGGCCCGATATCCGCGTCATTTGCTGTCCAACAACGTTGTCTGGGGGTGAATTCAACACCATGGGCGGTGTGACCGATGACCGCGAAAATAAGAAGCAGGGCTACACCCATCGTATGATGGCGCCCATTGCTATCGTATTAGACCCTGCACTGACGTTGCACACCCCAGAGTGGCTATGGCATTCAACCGGCGTCCGCGCCGTAGATCATGCGCTGGAATCCCTGAGTTCTAATCACTCCAGCTATTTCTGCGATGGCGTGGCTGAAAGTGCGCTCAGGCTGCTCAGTCAGGCGATGCCTGCCGTTAAGGCCGATCCCTCTGACCTCGATGCGCGCCTGCGTTGCCAGATAGGTGCCTGGCAGTCGATGATTCCCATTATTGGCGGCGTTCCAATGGGAGCCAGTCACGCAATTGGTCACGTGTTGGGAGGCACTGCAGACGTCCCTCATGGTTATTGTTCCTGCGTGATGGCTCCGGCGGTGTTGGCCTTCAATAAGCCGGTTACCGGCGCTAAGCAAATGAAAGTCAGCGATAGCTTTGGGCGCCCCGGAGAGGATGCCAGCGTTGTACTCGATGAGTTTATTCGTGGTCTGGGCATGCCTCGCTCGTTAGGTGAGGTGGGCGTTACCGATGACCAGCTCGATCTCATCGCCGAATACACCATGCTCGATTTTTGGTCCCGCACCAACCCGCGTGAAATTACGGGCCCCGCAGATGTTCGAAGTATTTTGGAACAGGCGCGCTAATAATGACGGCGGCGGTTAATCTCGCGCAAAGTAATCTAAAACATGAGGTTTCCGACTTTAAACGTCGGCGTATTCGCGAGGAAGCTAGTCATCTGTTTTTTCAGCAGGGTTATGAAGGCACAACCCTCGATGCGATTGCCCAGCGACTCGACGTTACCAAACCCTTTCTTTACACGCATTACGCTAACAAAGCCGAGCTGCTATATGACATTTGCAGAACCGGTATTTTGCAGTCATTAGCAGCGATTGATCCTATTCTCGAGGACAGCACGGCGACCGCAGCTGAACGCTTGGCTCGATTGGTAGAAGCAGTTTTGGCGATTATTTTTGACTATCAAGAATTTATTGTTGTCTACGAGCGCGAAGAAAAAAACCTTGATGAAATGCAGGCTAGGGAAATTCGCGAGCACCGCAGCTTATTCGACCACAAAGTTGCCATGTTGCTAGAGCAAGGTCGAGCGTCCGCAGAATTTGAGGTGATCGATGCGGTACTCACCGCCAATACTATTGGTGGAATGATGACGTGGGTAGCACTGTGGTATCGCTCCGGCGGTAAGCGAACCCGACACCAGATTATTAGTCATACGCTCAGGATGGTGTTTTCGGCAGCGGGTGCAACCCAAAAAGGCCAGAGCGACATCTTACCGCTGCGGCACGAGGAGGGTGGTGTTAAAGGGGTGGAGAAAATATGAGCACGCAAACATCAACGTCAGACCCACGCATCCCCGGGCGTGATCGCTGTGTAACTCGCTATTTGCTGCAGCGCTGGGCAGAAGAGAAGCCTGAGCAGGTTTTTGCGCTATTTCAAGATGGCGAAGAGTGGACCTACGATGAATTACTCAGTCGAGTCCAGCAATTGGCCGGTGGTTTTTCTCAAGCGGGTGTGTCGCGCGGAGACCATGTTGCCGTTTGGATGTTTGATGGCAAGGAGGCGATTCTCACCTTCTTTGCGTTGAATTACTTAGGTGCCGTGTTTGTGCCGCTTAATACGGCCTTTAAGGGTAAGGTACTGGAGCACACGCTTAACCTCTCTGACGCGGAAATTTTGGTGGCTCACACGCAACTTTTGGAGCGTCTTGACGAAGTTGTCTGTCCCAAACTCAAGCAGATTATCAGCCTCGGTGGCGGTTCGATTCCTCAGGATTATCAGGGCATGCCCTGGTCTGCCCTTAGTGACGCCAGCGCAGCCCCGCCCGAACTTGATCGGCCCATAGAGCCTTGGGATACCCAATCCATTATTTTCACTTCGGGCACCACTGGTCCCTCAAAGGGCGTGCTGTCATCGTATCTCCATATCTTTACCAACGCTGGCCCTGAGAGCTGGCCATTTGTTACCGGTGAAGATCGCTTTCTCATCAATATGCCCATCTTTCATATTGGTGGTATGGGCGTGATTTTCGTGATGTTAGCCAGGGGTGGTTCCATTGCCGTTTCAGAGGGGTTTTCAACCGATACCTTTTGGCCTTTCGTCCGTTCATCGAAAACGACCGTGGTATTCCTGCTGGGTGTGATGGGTACTTTTCTATTGAAGCAACCGCCCTCCGATGGTGATCGGGATCATGGCGTTCGACTGGTGTTCATGGTGCCGCTTACTGAGACCTGTGCCGAATTTAAGGCTCGTTTCGGCCCCGATGTTTTTACTATTTTTAATATGACCGAAGTCAGCTCGCCCATAGTGTCAGAGGCCAACCCGACAAAGCGCGGTACCTGTGGCCGCAAGCGTGATGGCGTCGATGTCCGGCTGGTCGATGACCATGACTGTGAAGTTCCCCTAGGCGCGGTCGGAGAAATGATCGTTCGCACGGACCGCCCTTGGGGTATGAATTCCGGGTACTACAAGCAAAGCGACGCTACAGCACAGGCTTGGCGCAATGGTTGGTTTCACACCGGCGATTGTTTCCGTGTTGATAGCGACGGCTACTACTATTTTGTGGACCGTATGAAAGACGCGATCCGCAGGAGAGGCGAAAATATTTCATCTTTTGAAGTTGAGGCGGAAGTCGTGGCGTACGAGGCCGTTCGAGAGGCCGCTGCCTACGCCGTGCCGAGTGATGTAGGTGAAGACGAGGTGATGGTGGCGGTTGCTCCTGTTGAGGGTCAGACCATTGATCCCGAAACCTTGGTACGTTTCCTCGGTGAGCGAATGGCGCATTTCATGGTGCCAAGGTATGTCCGTATTCTTGACGAGTTGCCCAAAACACCGTCGTCCAAGGTGATGAAACATGTATTAAGAAACGAGGGTATTACTAGTAATACCTGGGATAGAGCGGCCATCGGCCTACATTTTAAACGCGAAACACTATCGGCCCAATAAGGGTTATAAATCTAAAGTTGTGAAGCGAGGAACAATGCTCATGAAAATACCAAAATATTTCCCCAGGTTTTTGGCGCTAAGCAGTGCGGCTGTTATGACAGCTCAAGCGTTGGCTCAACCGATCCTTGAAGAAGTGGTGGTGACGGCCTCGAAAAAAGATGTCTCGGTCACTGATCTAGCAGCGGCCGCAAATGTGATTGGCGGTGAAGACATCGTTCCCGGAGGCGTGCAGTCGGTGCGTGACATGATTGTTGATGTGCCCAACCTCTCCATCGGTGATCAATTTGGTTTCGCCCGGGTCTTCATGCGCGGCATTGGTATGACCAGTATCGATATTGGTGGTGAAGGTGCGGTTGCCTTTTTGCAAGACGGGGCCATTATTCCTCGACCTGCGGCCCAGTTGATGGGCATGTTTGATCTGGCCCAACTTGAAGTATTACGCGGGCCTCAGGGGACACTTTATGGGCGTGGGGCCACGGCCGGTGTCATTAACATGGTGACGGCGAAGCCGGGCAAGGATCTTGGCGGCTATATTCGGGCGACGGCGGGTAATTACGGCTTACTTGATATTGAAGGTGCGGTGGACTTGCCTCTCAGTGACGCCCTGTCTGTTCGACTGGCAGGTAAGTTTGAGAATCGTGATGGCTACGGCACCAATTTGTTTTCTGGGGAAGAAGTTGACGATCGTGATGCCCAAGCTTACCGCGTAACTTTTGCCTACGATGATGGTGGCTCTTTCAGGGCTACAGCCGCTTACCAGCATTATGAAGAAGACGATCAAAACTTTGCCTTTCACTACTTCGGTCCCTCAGAGGGTAATCCGCTAGGCCCTCTGGCCGTGCCCATTTTTGGTGGTCAAACGGTCTTTCAAGCGGGGGGCAGCATCTACGATATCAATTCTGACCAAGAGGCCATCAACACCCGTGACGGCGAGAGCGGTATTATCACCTTGGAATTTGATGTCGCAGACAATCAGACCTTAAAGTCGATCACGTCCTTTCAGGAAATGGATCGTTTTTTAAGAGACGATCTCGATTCCACTGACGCTAATCTTTTCGGTCAGAACAACTACACAGAACAAAGTGAATCCTGGAGTCAGGAAGTGACCTATAACTTCTCTGGCGATCGCCTCGATGTTTTAGCAGGCGCCATGTACTTTGAAGAAGAACTTTACGGGCAGGTTTTGGTGCCCCTCACCAATATCTGCGCGCTGTTGGCCCCAGAGCTTTGTGGCACACCAGTGGGAGACTTTCTCAGCACCGGTCGCTATGAGCAAAATGGCGACGTCGATATCGAAGCCTATGGTATCTATGCCGAGGCGAGCTACCAGCTTACCGAAGCCTTTAAGATCATTGCTGGCGTACGTTACAACTACGAAGAGCGCAGTGGTACCGGTGCCTTTGTGTTTGATGCTGCGGGTCTCGATGTTCCCACCAATCAAAGTGAGGACTGGAGCGATGTCACGCCTCGGTTAACGGTGGAGTTCGAACCCAACGACAACATGCTGCTTTACGCTACCTACAATCAAGCGTTTAAGTCAGGGGTGATTAATACCGGTAGCACTAGCCCAGCACTGGAACCCGAAACAGTCGATGCTTTTGAAGTGGGATTAAAGGGTTCTACGGCCGATGGGGGCATGCGCTATGCCATCTCGGGCTTCTATTACGATTATGCGGATCT
>JAQXAF010000089.1 GCA_029253085.1 Luminiphilus sp.
TCTTCTTTGGGGTCCACAATAAGGTTGTAAACCGACGGATACGCCATTTCTTTTATGCCATACCCATCTTCATCCATTTCCCGCAACAAAATTTTCCAGTTACGCCACTTCGCACCAAACAGGGTGTTTCCGATATAAATCACCAAAGAATCTCGCGCCGACTGCTCGGTTTTCCCCCTAAAAAATTCGGATTGATCAACGCCGTCGATCACTCGATCTGTGGGTATATCCACACCGGTAAAACTTGCCACCGTTGAGAACACATCCATTTGATGCACAATCTCATTGCTCACCCTGCCCGGAGGGATCTTGCCGGGCCAACGCACCAAAAACGGTACCCGAAGTGACCCCTCGTAGGGCGAAAACATGCCGCTACGCCAGGGCCCGGTAAAACCAAATGAACGAGGCACACCTTCGCGCCCGTTATCCGAGGTAAAAATGAAAATAGTGTCATCCCGAATTCCCAAGCTTTCAACCGTGTCGAGCAATTCACCCACGTAGACATCGGTCTGCGCCAATACATCGGCAAAGCTGCCATTACCCGTACTGCCATAAAAGTCAGGGTGGGGATCTACAGGTTCGTGGGTCTGTGTATAGGGTAAATACGCGAAGAAGGGCTTGCCTTCTCCCGACATTCGCGTCATAAAATCTATGGCTTGATCGGTAATCTCGCGATCAATAGTGGCCCTTTTTGCCCTATCGTAGACGGGCCCCTCAACAGGCTGCTCGCCTCTTGAGGCGGACATCACATGGGTGAATTTAGCGCTTGGATGGCTGTTGGGTTGAAAGCTGTTGCTGTCAGGCCAAAACGCCCGATCAGACGAACGTGGTAAACCTATCCACTCATCAAACCCTTGATCGGTGGGATAACGACCTTCGGTATCACCAAGATGCCATTTACCAAAAATTCCCGTCGCATAACCCGCCTCCGACAGCAGCTCAGCGAGGGTAACCTCCCATTTAGTAATGCCATACCAAACCCCTCTGGGTGGCTGGTCGGCGCGCTGTCGGGTTCTAATGCCGTATCGACCCGTCATGAGAGCCGAACGAGACGGCGTGCACTCTGCCTCTACGTTGAAATTGGTAAGCTGCAAACCCTCCCTCGCAATGCTGTCAATGCGCGGAGTGGGAGCACCTCGCATCACACCACCGCCGTACACGCCGATTTCTCCGTAGCCAAAATTATCCATTAGTACGAGAACGACGTTAGCTTGTTTTTCTGCCCAAGTAGCCATGCTAACGGGGACGAAAGCGCTCAGAAAAAGACATTTGAGGAATCGTATCGACATGGCTTTAGCTCCTATTTCTTTTTTGAACTGCGCCGCCGGGCTTTGTGGGATTTTTTTCTAACTTGAACCCTCAGTCACAAGCACGCAAGCGTGTTTGAGTATAACGCCAAAAAACAAGTGCCCGCTGGCCCCACCAAGGGTCTCAGTGCGATAAGGCGCGGTCAATCGTGGTATCTGACGGGGCACTTATTTTCTTGCTGAAATTTACCCAACGCTGGGCATTCGCCACTTTGCCAAATCACCCGCCATTAGCGCCCCTTTTTAGGCGGGAACATCGTGTTAGGCGGGAGCATCGTGAATTGGCACCGCTTACTACGGGACCTGTTTAAAAAACTTACCTGACGAGGTGTAACTGCGTCTGTCGACCCGATAAATAGCGCACCACCTCGCCGTCGTAAATGGCACTTTGCTCCAGCTTCATCTGCACAGGCTCATTGTTCCATTCTGGAATGTTTACCGTGACACGGCCCTCAATGGCGTAGCCAGTCATGGGATAGAGCAACCAATCGCCTCGCCCTGGGGTTGGGCCTTGGTTATCCCACATGCCAATAGTTGGCCCAGGTGCGTGTCCAAAAACACCTAAGGGATGGGTGTAGATGGCATGGGTGACTTTTTGATCCTGAAGCAGCCCTTGTGCCTCGGCTAAAATCTCGTTTCCACTGCGCCCCGTTTTAAACTGTGATGTAAGAACGTCTTGCCACTCGTTGCCCGCTACCATGGCCTGAGCTAAACCTGCCGGCGGTGCGGTTTCATCAAGCTTTAAAACGTAGCCCATCTCCTGCGTATCAGTACACAGACCAAGGTAACAAAGTCCAACATCGGTATGCAGCAAATCACCACGTCGAATAACCGTCTTTGCATAACCCCCGCCCAAAAATTCGGCACTGCCGTAGTCTGCTCCCTGCCATTGGCGATTGACGTCGGGATGAAACCACGGCGCGAGGCCAGCCACCTCAAAGCGCTCTCGAATGAACCAAGCCACCTCGCCTAGCGTGGTCACTCCCGGCGTAATAACACGTTCGCTGAAGGCCTCTGCAATGGTGCTGCGCGCAATGGCAACAGCCCGCTGCCACACCTCAATTTCAGCGGAGGTTCGCGTCTCCAGCCAGCGCACCACCAGATTTTCAGAGGAAACCAAACGCTTTGATAAATCCTCGCCCAAGGCTTTCTCAAGTTTTAAGAATAATCCGTGACTCAAACCGTCAGCGACTGGCCAAGTATCGCTCACATTGACGGCAATTTTTTCCGGGTTTCGAGCCTTAACCAACTCAGCTAAGCGCCGCCATTGAGCATCGAGATCCCCACCTTGCCAGGCCGGTTCATAGAGCTCGCCCAAGGGATATCGACTAATGGTAAGGCGCTCGACGCCTTGCTCCGGCCCTCGATCATGAAATAACAGCATCGTCGTTCTACGTGCTGTAAATCGCGGCTTGGGTACGAGGGACAAAAACGTGGGGTCATCGTTGTACTCTCTTGCGACTACAACCCAAAGATCAATATTTTGCTCCCGCATTAATCTGGGAAGCAATTCGTCGAGTCGTTCAGCAAGTAGACTGTTTTCAATGGCAGGCCGTTGGGAAAAAGGGGCTATCGTCGGCTGCCCATGAACACTAGACAGGCAGGCAACGGTGAAAAAAACGGCAATCAATAATCGCAACACTCCCAGCACTCCCAATTCATACTTTCCCGATTACAGGTCACCGATACAGCGGTGATATGTGCGGTAAACCGACGCATTAAATTAACCTCCGGCACGACGTAAGCAAAGCGTTTTTAAATCCAGAATGTGAGCTTTTACAGCGGGCGGCGTTCAAACAATGCCAGTTTTTTTCACTTCACTACTATCAATCTGAGGCGGGTCTGCTAGCTTACATCGTGACCTAAGGCGTCAAAAACCCAAGTGTATAACGATAAAAAGGGTTAGGGGCTATTGCAATGCACACTCTGCCGATGTGCCCATCAACGCGCTATGCAGGGTTAAGAGGAAAATAAAAATAATGTCTGAGTCATTGACCCATGTCGAAACCGCTGGATTTTATCGAGGCTACAACCGCGGCATAGCCATCTCAGTGAAATTGATTATTGTGCTTTTGGTGCTATGGACAGCGACCACACCCAATGCAGCTGACATGCTCCTTGTTGTTCAGGCTGCCACGATTGATTATTTCGGGGGTTGGTATATTGGTGCGACTGCTCTATTTACTATCCTCTGTCTTGTTTTGGCCTTGTTGCCCAAGACAGGATCCCAGCGCTTGGGAATGCCAGACACCCAGCCAGAATTTAGTCGATTCGCCTGGTTCTCTATGATGTTTGGTGCAGGAATTGGTGTGGGCATGCTCACCTATTCAACCGCGGAGCCGCTCTATCACTTTGGTAACAACCCCGACGTCATCATGGGTCACGCCGAAGCATTGACTGTAAGCAATGTCGGTCCCGCCTATAAATGGACCTTGTTGCATTACGGCCTCACGCCTTGGGCCTGTTACGCCGTTGTCGGCCTGTCCCTCGCCTATTTTTCCTATCGTCGAGGCATGCCCCTTACGATACGCTCACCCTTTAGTGCCATGCTGGGTCAGCGTAGCAGTACTATTATCGGCGCTTTCGTTGATACCGCTGCCATCCTCGCGACCCTGATTGGTATTGCGGTCACCATCGGCTACGGGGTAACGCAGCTGACCTTTGGAGCGCATCACATTACTCATTGGCCCTGGCTCATTGAGGAGAGTCAGCCAACCAAACTGGCTTTAGCGGCAGCCGTTGGCGTTATCGTCTTGGCCGCCATGCTGTCAGCCCTGTCAGGCTTAGGCCGAGGTATTAAGTGGCTTTCCAATCTTAATATGGTGCTCTCGTGGGTTCTCCTGCTGATATTTTTAGTGTTCGGCGCGACTTGGTTTGCAGGGGAGGTTTTCGTGCAAGGCGTCTTAGACTATCTCGCGGCATTGCCCGCCATGTCATCAACGATCTGGTCCGATACTTCGACTCAAAAAGGCCTAGCACTGGCGCAATGGCAATCTAACTGGACCATTTTTTACTGGGCGTGGTGGATCGCCTTCACCCCATTTGTTGGCCTGTTTCTGGCCAGAGTTTCCCGTGGACGAACTCTGCGTGAGTATGCCGTGGGCGCTATTATCCTACCGTCACTGATGTGCTTTGCATGGCTTTGTATCATCGGCGGTACCGCACTGGATTTGGAGCTATCAGGGGTTGCCCAAGGCGCCATCTTAAATGCCGATTTATCAGCACAATTGTTCGCAACGGTTGACGTGCTGTTTCAGCAAGCCTGGGTATTCCCCGTAACCTGTCTGTGCGTGGTGCTCTTACTCACCTACCTTATTACATCTGCCGATTCAGCCGTGTTGGTCGTCAATACCATCGTATCTGGCGGTGTCGAGCAGGAACATGCCTCACAACACATTGTGCTCTGGAGTTTACTTTTGGGACTGGTCATCATCACGTTGTTACTAGCCGGGGGCTTAGACGCGCTGCGCTCAGTGATGATTATTGGCGCACTGCCCTTCTCGGGCGTCATGTTTTTGATGATGCTGTCGCTGTTGACCGCTATGTGGCGAGATCGTCATGGTGTTTCATCTGCCGCCAACACCTAAAAGTTTGATATTGTGCCGTCCTCACGCGTAACCCTGACTCTTCGTGCAGCTCAGCGGTAACCGGCCAGTACCCCAGAGGCCTCGGGTAGACCCGTCGTTTTTCTCTGCCCCGGAGAAACGGGTTGCCCGGTTCACTGTTGCAACGTTTTATTGCGTCGACGGTTGCACCTGGGCCAAGAAAATTTGAGGATCATTTTTTCCTCTTAGAGGGGACCCAACCTATCATCTGCTTTTTTAACTTTTGGAAAACCTCATTTTGAGCACACACAACACCACCATCGATCATGTCATCATTGCAGTTTCGGACCTGGCTAGAGCGAGCAAAGACTACGCACTGTTATTGGGACGTGGCCCCAGTTGGCAAGGCCGCCACCCCGATTATGGTACTGCCAACACCCTGTTTAGGCTGGACAACACCTACATCGAATTATTAGCTGCCCAAGGCTCGGGAATCGGTGCAGAGGCCGTTGCGGCCACGCTCCAATCTAAACAAAACGCCCTGGGCGGCTTGGTATTTGGCACAGAAGATAGCAGCGAATTTTTGGCGCAGGCAAGGAACGCGGGGCTAGCCGCGAGCGATCCGGCACCCAGTCACGGCGTAGATGAATTAAGTGGTAATACGCGTCGCTGGAGTAACCTATTTTGGGATCCTGCCGCCGCCCGCGGAATTTTTTCCTTCTGTATATGCCACGAGGCAGAATCTTACCTACCTCCGGCGCCGATCAGTGCGCTAGCTCCAATCAGTGCGGTAGATCATGTGGTGGTCCAGACTCGAGACGCAGATGCTGCAAAACGATTTTACGGCGAGCAATTGGGTATTCGCTTGGCGCTGGAACAAGAAGTACCGCAATGGGGAGGGACGCAACTATTCTTCCGCGCCAGTTCGATGAGTATCGAGGTCATTGCTTCTGAGAAGTCTGAAGCAATGGATAACCTTTGGGGACTGGCCCTAAAGACTGCTGACATCGACGCCACACAACAGCGGCTCAATGAGGCGGGTATCGAAGTCTCTGAAGTTCGAGATGGGCGAAAAAAAGGCACCCGGGTCTGTACCGTGAAGTCTCACGCACTAAACGTACCAACACTGCTTATCGAGCACCCTCTCAAATAACAAGCGCGATAGGGTCGCTAGGTTGATCGAGGGATGCAGGCAGATATCAAAGGGATAAAACGCAAACTGCACCCGCGCCGCGGCTCAGCTACTGCGAGCGACAGGAGGCATCTGAGACGAAAAACCGGCCGGCCGGTAAGTCCTTCATACCATGCACGATGTAATGATGATCAACTCCCGACTCAAGTTCGAATCTCTCTTTATCATCACTACAGCTCTTTTGGGTAATGTTGACCCGGGCGGCCTTTAGCGTGCCATGATCTACTGTGTGAGCAGGCATGTGAATCATGCGGAGTTCGTACCGAAGCCCTAAGGGCATGACACTGACTCCGGTGACCTCGGTATATTTGTCAATTTTTGAGGGGAGCGTGGGTATGAGCTCGGCCACAAGGGCCTCTAAATAGGCGCGATCAGTGGGCTTCAGCTCAACCGTTGGCTTGCCGCCGGAGCCTTCACAGCCCAGCACGCTCGCCAAGACAAACGCGCACAAGGCTCTAGGCCAATGACTATGCCCTGACACAAAGCGCGAGTCTCTCGATTGACACCCACATGTAATAGCCGAAAAAACGGCTGCCAACATCACAGCACCTCTAGGTTTACGGTTCATCAAGCGAATTAGGAAGTCCGAATAACAACCGGCCACCGCGTTGAAGTCTACCCAACACACCACAGACAGTGAAACGCATCACTTTTTATCTCAATTCTTTGAGCATTGAGCTCCAGGGATTCTGACATAGCCCAAACAACCCTCGATTACCTACTCTATTATCAGAAAGCGTGCTTAAAAACGTCACCCCACGGCGCTTTTGACAGTAGCGCGCCCTTTACTGCAACGATAAGCTTCTTGGGTTTTAGGCCCACAGGACAACGGCCATGTCGCTCAGTGTTTTTGATTTATTTAAAGTCGGTATCGGACCCTCAAGTTCACACACGGTGGGGCCCATGAATGCCGCGCGACTATTTGCCAAAGCCCTCGAAGACATCGGGCAGATCACCCAATGTAGCCGTGTCACCGCCGAACTGTATGGCTCACTCGGCGCAACCGGTGCCGGTCACGGATCGCCCAAAGCTATTATTTTAGGATTATCCGGCGAATCCCCCGAGACCGTCAGTATTGAGACTATTCCTGCACACGTGGAAGGTATTAAAGCGACAGGAAAGCTCAATTTACTGGGCTATCACGAGGTGGCCTTTAATTACCGCGATGACCTCATCATGCACCGCACCGAAACGCTGCCTTTTCATCCCAATGGCATGCGCTTTTCGGCCTTCAACTCGGCCGGTGACATTTTAGAGCGTCGGGTTTATTTTTCTGTAGGTGGCGGCTTTGTCGTTGATGAGACGGCTGATCGAACAGATATTATTGTCGACGACCCGACACCCACGCCCTACCCCTTTACGACTGCCGATCAATTGTTGGCTCTGTGCAGCGAACACGGTCTCTCGATCCCAGCCCTCATGATGAGTAACGAATGTGCTTGGCGCACCGAAACAGAAATTCGCCGTGAGCTACTGCAACTCTGGGAAGTCATGGATGCCTGTATCACCCGGGGCTGCCAAACTGAAGGTGTGATGCCAGGGGGGCTCAAAGTTAAGCGCCGGGCAGCCCAACTGCACCGCCAGCTCAAACGCCAGGGTGACTCTCTAGGCGATGAATCTCTTACGACAATGGACTGGGTGACGCTCTATGCACTAGCCGTCAATGAGGAGAACGCAGGGGGGGGACGTATTGTCACAGCACCCACTAACGGCGCTGCAGGCATACTGCCTGCGGTACTAAAGTATTACCTGACACATTGCCAAGGTGCCCGTGAAGAAGATATCTGGCGATTCCTGCTTACGGCAGGCGCTATTGGCACGTTATATAAAATCAATGCGTCGATATCAGGGGCCGAGGTAGGTTGTCAGGGGGAAGTGGGCTCGGCCTGCTCCATGGCGGCGGGAGCCCTCGCTGATGCTTTGGGGGGAACCCCGCAGCAGGTCGAAAATGCGGCAGAAATTGCCATGGAACACAATCTTGGCCTCACCTGTGATCCTATTGGCGGCTTGGTTCAGGTGCCCTGTATTGAGCGCAATGCGATGGGTGCCATTAAGGCGATTAGTGCCGCTAGAATGGCACTTAGGGGTGACGGACAACACTTTGTATCCCTTGACCAAGTCATTCGCACCATGCGTGATACAGGACGCGACATGCAAGATAAGTACAAGGAAACTGCCAGGGGCGGCCTGGCAATCAACGTGCTTGAAATGCCCGTCAGCCTGATTGAATGTTGAACTGCACAGGGTCGGATCGCGTTGCACCTTATAGCGCGCCGCAGCTCGGAGCAAAAAGTCTCTCCTGCCACAGGCGAAAGCGCATTCACCGAACGATGCCGACCTTAATCTGCACGCTTTCTAACTAAAGCCCAGATGCGCTTTTTTGGAGCCGGCCTCAAGGTAATGACCTAACAGCCCCTTATCGATGGACAATGGCCACTGTGTTGAGGCTCAGTGCGTACGACTAAAGAATCGTGACAATGCGCGAGAGAAAGGATTGTTAACATGCAGATGAGAACGGAAGTCGCCGTGATTGGAGCCGGGCTGGCAGGGCTTATCGCAGCCCGCGAGCTCATAGCGGTAGGCAAACAGGTCGCGCTGCTGGAAGCCCGCGACCGCGTTGGCGGAAGAACCTGGACAGTGCCTTTTGCCGATACCGGTCTCAGTGTCGATCTAGGCGCGGAATGGATCATCCCTGCAGCCCATAGCGCCATGGTTGATGAGCTCGAACGTTATGACTTACCCCTTGAGTCTCCCGATGGCAGCAAAGACCTAGTGGCTACGGTGCCCCAAGATATCCATGCCGACTATCAACGGCTATTGGACTACGTTAATACAGATGCAGCACACATTAATCCCAAAACAAACGATTGGTATCGATCGGTTGCGCACTTAGATCAGCCATTTTTAGACTATCTCGGCGCACGCTCTGAATGTGATGCCGCCAAAGATCTACTGCTGGCGGACGGTTTTGCCCTGCATGGTGCCGACCCGGGTCGCTATAGCACGATCAACCTATTGCACGACGTCGCAGCTTTTGGGGGCGCCAAAGAAGCGTTTCAGGCCGATGAACAGCGCGTTGGGGGCGGCGCACAGAGCTTATCTCTTGCGATCGCGAAACCCCTAGCTAGCGAACTACGTTTAAATTGGCTCGCCCAACGCATCACCCAGACTCTGGAAGGGGTTGAGATCTCCGGCCCCAATGGGACGTTTTTAGCACAAGCCGTCATCATCGCCCTCCCGGTCAACGTCTTGTCATCGCTGAAATTAGACTTTTATATGGAGAATGCTGCCCGCCACGTCATTCAAGAAAAACACCCCGGCGCCGCGGCAAAAGGATGGGCCTCGGTCAGCTGTCCTGAACCTATTCACTCATCGGGTTGGCCTGATGCAGTTGAGGTCTATAGTCGACAAGGGGCTAGGACGTCGGCTATTGCCACCTTTGCAGTTGCTCACCCCTCTCACGAAGCCGCTCTGCAGAACTCTTGGCGAACGGTGCGCTCACGCCACCCAAAGGTTCAATGGCATAACGATTTTTTATCCCACGATTGGCTCAATGATCCACTGGCGCAGGGTACGTGGCTATCTGCAGCCCCCGGACAACACGAAGGCTTACACCAACTGGCAGACAACCCGCCTCCCATTATCTTTGCTGGAGGTGATGTCTCGAGACGTTGGTATGGATGGATGGAAGGTGCTATTACCTCAGGGCTTGATAGCGCACAGCGCATTCAAGCGTATTTAACGCAGGCTCCAGTCAGCCCAGCAGCGGGCTAATGCCCCATCATCCAAAGTTAAATTGCCGTGTCGCAAACTTTAATTGCGGCGATCGCAGGCCAAACTAATTTTTATGCGAGACGCACTATATTCAACTGCCTTCGCGAGCCCTCGTCCAAAAACCGCTCAATTACTAAGCGTTGTGCGTGCGGTAAGCGGCTGTAAGCAGTGACCAGCCCCCAGATAACGGACCGTGAGAAAATTGCCGCTGCTTCAGCAGTGAGCGATGCAATCGTTCAAGATTTTTGCGTCGGAACCTACCCTGATTGTTTTGCTGCAGGCCGCAACCGTCAAAGTCGATTATGAACGCTTCATCATCACGCAATAAAACATTACTGGCGTTCAAGTCACTGTGGTTAACACCGTTCTCGTGCAATAACGCTATCGTTTTACCCACAGATTGCCACTGAGACGCCTGTACCATTTCATTTTCTACTAGAACCTGAAGCGAGGTAACGTTCTCGAGGCGCTCGAGAATAATAGTCCCTGCGTAACACCAACCTGAACGCTCCACAAACACAGCGACGGGCTTCGGGACCGGCAGCCCACGAGAGAGCAATACCTGCAGCAGACGGAACTCGCGAAACATGCGCGTGCGTTCATAGCCCGTGAAGACGTAGGATTTTTCAGACAGCTTTCGAATCAGGCCACCGCGGTAGTAGGGCTTCAACAGCCATTGTTGACCCGCGCTTTCAACGAAATGGGCAGCCCCGCGGCCATCAGAAATAACTTCACGCTGTGAGTAGTGTGAAATATCAAACAACGCTGACGTCGGCTGTACGATACAGGTCGGATCGTACAAAATCTTTCCAGAATCGGAGTTGACTACCTCGGCCTTCATGTCACAAACACTCACATTGCCACCCGTTATCAACGGCATTACATTACAGGCGCTTCTGAAACACCACTTTCCGTTACTTCCCAAACTGAGCGTACACTAGGCACCCTGAGATATCGAAGGCCTTTAAATTTCATGGCGAACTGTTTGACGATTTTTCCCAAAACGTTGACCTCTAACCGCTGCCGATGCCCCCATGTCGGCGCCAAAAATAAAGGCATAGCAAGAGGCAGCGCAACGGTATGATAAAACCCAGGGGTCGTCGAATAGGCCTAATTCGCCTCTCTGCAATAGGCGATGTTTGTCATGCCGTTGCAACGGTACAGGCGCTGCAACGGCACGCCCCTGAAGATGACATCACCTGGATAATCGGCCGAACAGAAGCCGCTTTGGTTTCTGATTTGCCGGGGATCACCTTTATTGTATTCGACAAAAAGCAGGGACTTACCGCTTTTAAAAATGTACTCAATTCGATCACCGAACCTTTCGATGTGCTGCTACACATGCAGGTCTCTCTACGCGCCAATATATTAGCCGCGGTTGTGCCCGCAAAGACCAAGCTGGGGTTTCCCAAGCACCTCTCGAAAGAACTACATGGCTTCGTAGTAAACCGACGGGTACCGATGCCAGAAACACCTCATGTACTCGAGGGTTTTCAACACTTTGCCTACGCCTTGGGTGTTCCACCTTTTACACCAATATGGTCGATCCCAATTTCTAAAGCAGACCAGACCTGGGTCAGAGAACGTCTGACGACACACCAGCCCTATGTGGTCATCGCGCCTTCTGCCAGTAACTCAGAGCGTAACTGGCTAGTCGATCGCTATGCCGCACTCGCCAATTACCTTCAAGCCCAAGGCTATGCTGTGGTGTTAACGGCATCACCGGCACAGTCTGAGGTAGCCTTAGCACAACAGATTACCGCTATCGCTGGCTCGGATATTATAAATCTCGCCGGTCAAACCAATCTAAAACAGTTGTTAGCGGTGGTTGCTGACGCCTCTCTCGTCGTGGCACCCGACAGCGGCACTGCCCACATGGCGGTCACGCAAAATACACCGGTTATCGGTTTATATGCCCACAGCAACCCCCAACGCACAGGGCCTTATCAATTTCAGTCGCTGACCATCGACGCGTACCACAGAAATTTGCAGCGTCTATTCGCAAATTCGGCAAAGCCCACCCCGTGGGGCACTCGACTCAAAGGCGCACATCTAATGAAGGATATTGCGCTGTCTGAGGTGATCGCAAAGGTCGATGAAGTATTAACTGGAACCCCCCTTCGAAGCGACCTCAACAACTAGAGCACGCCACTGAAGTGTTACGGCCAGAAAATCTCCATGAAGAGACTTTGGAATTGTTGGTAAGACAAGGCGCGACCCAAGGGTCGGGTTGCGTATACTGAACGCTGACAGTGGTTTGATTGTGACACTTAGATGCGCCAACTGTACGGTCTGTTAACTTTACTTTTGATCCCCGTGTTCTGGGTAGGACTGCTGTGGTTATCGCTCAAGCAGCCAGGGTATCGCCAGAATTTATCCCGCAGACTCGGGCGTAATCTGCCCACCCTAGAACTCACCAATAAACCATGCCTATGGATTCACGCGGTGAGTGTGGGTGAGACCCTTGCGATAGCTCCTTTGGTAGATAGGCTGCTCGCAGAGCGTCCTGATCTTGATCTGCTAATTACCTCGACAACACCAACCGGCGCTGAACAGGTACAACGCCTTTTTGGTGATCGGGTGCACAATACTTGGTTTCCATTTGATAGCCGGACTGCCATCACCCGATCACTTGACCACTGGAAGCCCTGCGCCCTGATACTGGTAGAGACAGAGCTGTGGCCCGAGCTCATTCACCAGTGCAACTTACGTGGCATTAAAACGCTGTTACTGAATGCCCGTTTATCGGAACGCTCATGCCGGCGCTATGGCCGATTAGGCCACTTGGTTAGAGATGCGGTAAAAGGCCTTGATCATATTGCCTGTCAGCATGTGTCCGACGCACAACATTTCCAAGCCCTAGGCGCCTCAGCAGATCACCTATCTGTTGTGGGCTCGCTCAAATTTGACATGCCAAAGCTGGGGCTAGAACAACAGCGAGATGCACTCGCTCTAGACCTAGGCACCCGAGTGTCGGGGCGTCCCATCCTCCTAGCAGCTAGCACCCATTCAGGAGAGGACCTATTGGTGCTCAACGCGTTTCTCAAAGTTCGTGAAGAACACCCCAGCGCTTTACTCTGGCTGGCACCAAGACACCCAAAGCGCTGCGACGCTATTTTAACGCTAATAACAGCGGCCAAACTCACGGCAATTACACGATCCTCTGGGCAGCCCATGGGAGACGCTACCGAGGTCTTTTTGATCGATACACTCGGAGAATTACCCGCCTTTATGGGACTTGCATCTGCGGTATTTGTAGGAGGCAGCCTGGTTGAACATGGTGGGCACAACCCGCTGGAGGCGCTCGTCTTTGGAAAACCCGTGGTCTCCGGCCAGTTCACCATCAATTTTGCTAACGTCTACCATGCCTTAGAAGCCGAAAACTTAGTCACCGTGATCGACGACGAAGATGCGCTGGCAGAAGCGCTGAGCCAATCTTTAAAATTAGAGCATCGCGAACGCTATGCCGTGGAAGGGCCCCGCTTTGTTGATCAGCACCGTGGCGCCCTCAATGCACAATATGCCCTCGTTGAAACGGCACTGGACGCCTAGCGGATATCGTAGAACGCCGCCCATCAACCGCCGGTGAAGTGAGGTGTTCGCTTTTCAAGGAAGGCTTCAACCGCTTCCCGATGATCTTGTGACTGGTGCGCGCCACCTTGGTTATCGGCCGCAGTATTTAGGGCCTCGGCCAGGGTTTGATCACAGGCCTGACGTAACATCTTTCGTGCTAGACCCACCGCACCCGGAGGATTTACAGCGATCCGTTGCGCTAGGGCGTGACAGGTCGGCAGGAGCTCTTCCGGTGTTACGACTCGTGACACAAGCCCCCAAGCCAACGCAGTTTCAGCGTCAATTTTATCTCCCGTCAGGGCCATTTCGGCGGCGCGAGAAAAGCCCACGATCCGGGGTAATAACCATGCGCCACCATCACCAGGAATGAGACCCAGTTTCACGAAGCTCTCGGCAAAAACTGCCGATGTAGAGGCAACGCGGAGATCACACATACAGGTTAAATCACAGCCTGCCCCAATGGCAGCTCCATTCACCGCCGCAATCACCGGAACCCTCAGAGCTTCGATTGCGAGGGGGATTCGCTGGATACCCTTTCGATAATTGTCGGCTGTTACTTCTGGTGTGTCACCAATCAAGCTTTCGGGCCCGGCCTGCATTTGTCTAAGGTCACCCCCAGAGCAAAAAGCTTTCCCTGCCCCCGTTAGAATCACGACGCGTACCGATGGATCGGCGTCTGCCGCCTCAAGAGCATTGATTAACGCGTCCACCATCACCAAATCAGTAATGGGGTTGCGTCGCTCGGGGCGATTCAAGGTCAGCGTTAAAATTGCGCCGTCCTGTTCACTCAGGATATCCATCGCAGTATTCACTCACAGTGTCATTGTTGGGTCAGGGAGTTTATCTCAGGAAAAAGTCCACAAGGTATGGTTGCCTTGAACAAACAAGCGGCGCTATCGACTAGTGGAGCCTGTACCCAATAACCCGCCGATACTGCCGTTCAAGGCGCCAAAAACATAAATTCTTAGGCGCGGTGTGGCCCGATGAACTCGCTCGCATACCAGTTGAGCATTTGGATTTTTTTCTCTAGGGAATGATCAGGCTCTAATTCGTAAACGTTGCGAAAGGCTATAACAACATCGGTCACGCCCAGCAGTTCCAGTTCAGCAATACCCTCAGGCGTAAAAGCATTCTGACCCGTAGTGAAAACCCTAAAGGGCTTGTCAGCGGTTCCGAATTCTTTTCGCCAATGGTTAAGCTTTGTCATGTAATCGGTTAGCTGCGCCATATCGGCACCAGCACACATCCAGCCGTCGCCGACTCGGGCAGCCCGTTTCAGTGCCGGATCCGAGTGCCCCCCCATTAAAATTGCTGTTGGCGCAGTGGGTGCGGGGCACATTTTGTTGGCAGGCATATTGTGGAGCTCACCTTCAAAACTAAAAAAATCGCCACTCTCAAGGCCTTTCAAAATCGCCAGCTGTTCGTCAAATCGTTTACCCCGGCGCTCCCAGGGAACGTCACAAACGGCGAAATCTTCTTCCCAAGGACTAATCCCCACACCGAAATCAAAACGATTACCGGACAGCTGCTGAATACTTTGCACCTGCTTGGCCACCACCGGCGCTTGTCGCACCGCCAGTTTGTAAACAAAGGTCGCAAAACGAATCGTGTCGGTAACTGCCGCCATCGCGGAGACCGCAATAAGACTTTCTAGAAACGGAACGCTCTCAAGAAACTCCCGACTGCCATCTTTGTTGTACGGATATTTCGAGCTGCACTCTTGGGGATAACAAATACTGTCAGGAATAGTAATGCCGTCGTAACCTGCAGCCTCTGCCGCCTTGGCTAAGGGTAGATAATGGTCGGCATCGCTCATTCCCACTTGGTAGCTGAATCGCATTCAAACCTCCTCATTAATTTTATCAGTCGTCGCTCTAGGACTTGCACTGGCTCGCAGGCGTAAAGCGCTAACCAAAAATTGGGTGGATACCGCGAAAAATTCGGTGTCAGATGACCTTTTGTACGCAGCACACCGCCATGAAGACTGGTTCCAAATCGAAGCTCACACCTCGCCATGGCTACTGGCCACACCGTTATGAATTGCAGCCTCAACCGCATCTGCCGCGAGCATACCCAGTCGATTTAAATTCATTGACCCCTGAGTGCCTGTGCCCGCGGCAAACAGCGTATCGCCATCATATAAGGTATGGGCGGGACGAATCGCCCTTGCGAGTCCGTCATGCGCCATCTGTGCCACCTTTAGCGCTTCACTTTTAGTCAGCGCGGCATTTGTGACAATGGCGCCGATGGTCGTATTTGTCCCAGGGAAATTACCCGCAGCACCGTAATTTTGCGCCTCCCGCAGCGAAATGGGTGCGGTACTCGCTCCCAGCAACCGTCCGTCACGAGCAAACACTTCACCGTAAGGGTTCACTGCCACAATTGCTGCCACGCAGAATCCGTCGCTTAAAGAAATGCTGTGAGCCCCCAGACCAGACGCTGACGCGTATTCACGCCCATAGATTTTTCCCAACGTAGCGCCGCATCCGGCACCGACGGCACCTGTTTCAACGCGCCGCCCAGTCGCTGCCTCGGCTGCTTTACGCCCCATCAGCATATCAGGGCGGGCGCTTGAGCTACCCACGCCGAGATCAAACAAAACGGCCCCCGTCACGATAGGCACTTTTGCAATACCGGTGTCAAAGCCGACGCCGCTCGCTTCAAGCACTTGAACAACACCGCTCATGGCGTCTAGCCCCCAAACACTGCCTCCCGACAAAACAATGGCATGAACCTTATCGATCAGGTTTTCTGGCTTCAGCAAGTCTGTTTCGCGCGTGCCGGGGGCCGCACCACGAACATCGACCGCCGCAACCGCACCCGCGTCAAAGCGCAGCACCGTCACACCGGTTTTCCCCACGGGATCACTGGCTTGACCACAGGTAAAGCCTTCTAGCGCCCCCAAGTCACAATAGTTTGGCATCGGCAAACCTCTTATGTTGTGTCGCACCTGAGAAAATTATGCCGCCGCCAATTTTCCAGATTCGAGTAACTCGCCAACCTGATTCTCTGTAAAACCCAGTTCAGTCATCACTTCAATGCTGTGCTCACCAAGGGACGGCGAGGGTTCAGCCAAAGAACCGTCAATACCCGCAAACTGAATGGGCGGCGCTGGACTGGTAAGACAGCCCAAGTTCTCAGTGACATAGGTTTCAAGGAGACCCAGTGCCTCAATTTGGGCATTGCTAGTAAGACTGTCCCTCGATTCACAGGGTGCACTGGGGATATCAGCGGCCTCAAAGGCCGACATAATTTCATCGACCGTCAGATGGCGCATGCCGTCTTTTAAAACAGCGGAGAACTCCCCTAGGTGCATAAAACGTGAGGCAACCGTAGCAAATCGGGGATCAGATCTGAGCTCTTCACGGCCTACCAGAGTCAATACCGCCTCCCAATGCTGGTCTAGCAAAATCGACGCTGCCACAGCGCCATCGGAACCCTGAATCGTTTGGTAGCTCTCAGATATCGGTGGCATTTGAATAACGTCATCATCGTGCAAGGTTCGATGCATCATGCCATCAGGCCACATAAAAGCCAGGCAGGCATGCAGCATTGAAATATCGATGTGCTGACCTTGCCCCGTCGAATGGCGCGCCAATAATGCCGCGGTCACCGCTTGGGCTGTTGTATAGGCAGTGACCTTATCGCACATCAGCATGCGCACGAACGCAAACTCGTCTTCGCCGCCCTGGAGCCCGGTGATTCCCGCTATACCTTGAATGACATGGTCATAAGCGGGTCGATCACGCAGCGGTCCCCGGGTACCAAAACCCGTCACCGCGACGTTGATCAGACGGGGATTGAGCGCCCGTAGCGTGTCGCTACCCAAGCCCAGCTGCGTCATGACACCCGGTCTGTAATTGTTCAGGACAACGTCTGCACGGGCTGCCAAGCGTTTTACCGCTTCGGCCCCCATCTCATGCTTAAGGTTGATAGCGAGTGAGCGCTTACCGCGATTGCAGTTATGAAACAGTGCCGAAGTTCCATTCTTCTGGCTACCAAGTTTACGCATTGGGTCGCCGCCCCTTACTGGCTCCACTTTAATAACATCAGCACCCTGAGACCGCAGCGTCATAGCAGCCAGTGAGCAGGTCACCATTGTGGACAGCTCAACAATTTGAACCCCAGCCAGAGGCTGGTCAGCCGAAGGACTCTTAGACATTGTTTTTTTTACTCAGCGAAACGTGAAGCGAAGAGTAATCGCGTCTGAACCGGGGTTCAGGGTCTGCGTACTACCGTTCGACATGTGATCAATCGTCAGAGAAATGGCCACATCTTCGTTGATGTCAAAGCCCGCGCCAATAAGCGAGCGGAAATGAAGAGACCCGCCAAGCTCGGTATCTCCTGCATGATAAAAGCCAGGCATAAAGCTTCCCTCTATGAAAAACTGACGCCCGATTCGGTACTTACCTGCAACACCCGCCCCGGCCCAGGCATCACCGTCTTCATCGAGGCGCCCAGCAATCGCGATGTTGCCCGAGAATCTACCCGCAGTCGCAAACTCCTGCCAGTGATATTCAACAACACCACCAACTCCGTTGGTATCCGTATCAGTAGTGACGCCCCCGATCCAATCAGCTTTCGTCGAGGAAGCGCTGCAAAGTAAGACAGACACCACCCCAATGATCCTAAGGTGTTGGCTGAAAAAATTACGACAACGGACCAAAAACATAGAACCCTCACTGACCGATATTTTTTACTTTTATATTTTGGTCTACCCATTCACACACGGGGAGACTAGCGGTCTCTGCATCAAATGGCAGATTACCCTACCTTACCGAAACCCGAAACGGCTTCAAGTAAACTGGTAATCAAATGTCGTTCGTCACTTTTAAGCTCTGGGCGCCAAACATCAAACAACAAAATTGTCCTTGGGTCTTCACCATTGTTCCACGCCTCGTGGCTAACACTATCATCGAATGCCCAACCCCGGCCTCGTTGGGTTTCTCGAGAATCTTCTCCTACACGCAGCCCACAACCCGCTGGAACCGTAAGTGGTAAATGACAAATTAATCGACAGTTCAATAATCCTGTGTGAGGTTCGATCTTGGCACCGGCATCAAGCTTGGAAAACAATACGGAAGGCGCCAAACCGCTAATACGGGTTAAAGGCAGATCAGCCATGAGAGCAGCGGTTTCAGGACAGGCCGCGAGAAGTTCAGTGTCTGGCTTACCGTCCTGCCACAGAAACGCCGAGGTCCAATCATCACTGTCGAGCAAACTCGTTTCAGTATTTTGTGGCTGCTCTAGGCCGCTGTGCACATAGGGCGAAAATCGATCCGCTGACTGGCTTAGCAAGGCATTCAACTCACGCTCAATCACATCAGTGTGTGCCTCAAGGTCAGCCATCCACGGAAGCTCTTCAGTGGGAAAATAGGTGCAATACGCCATGTCATCTAGATAAAAGGCATGGGGGGATTGAGGGAATTGATGTCCAGGATCTTTGCGTTGTTTCCGCCCTAGAAGCATGTCAAGGGAGTTATTGAACCGAGTCGATGCTTTATTCCGGCGATAACCCGCAGACGATAGGCGATCAAACAAGTGTTGCTGAAACATTTGCCCCAACTGCTGCAGGCGAGTTTCTACCCGATCTAAATCTGAGGACAACTGTGGGGGGACATCTGTCAGGTTGGCTGCGAGTCGTAAAATTAAGTTGTAGTAAGCCGAAGCATTTTGAAAATCGTCTTTACCGAGCAAAATATCACCCTTGATGATCAACGCCCGCAAGTTATGAGGCTCTTCTACAAGCACCGCATCAACCGCCTTTTCAGCTTCAGGCACGTCCCCCTGAGTGAGCGCAGCAAGAGATAACCCTAGCCAGCAACGGGGCGTGGCAACGCTGTCCTTAACGGCTTGTTGGAATATCACTAACGCCTCGGCGGCCCGCCCTGCCTGAAGTTCGGCAATTCCCTGCCGGAAATAATCGGCTTCCGTCATGCTTTCGCCCCAGATAAATACGCAAAAAACCAGCCTGCGAGACCTCCAGCAGCTCCCTGAAGGGCGAGACCAAAGGTTGTTCGCACCGCGGCAAAACCAATTAAGCCCAGCGTTGCCTCTAAAATCAAATGAATGGCGATCAGGGCAACAAACCCACCCAACGCATAGATAAACCGGCGAGGTAAGCCGAGCCGCCCATGTAGCTGGCCCGCCGCCGGCAAGGCAATTAGCAGGGCAATCGCCACCAAAGGCAGATACGAGCTCAGCAGTCCAAGCCAATCAAACCAGATCGCCGACAGCACATCGGCACCCGAGACTGGCATCGCCATCTCTGCCAGCCCAGCCATTATCATTAGAGTCGAAAACGCACTGGCCAGTAAATAAGCTACTAGAGTGGCCATAAAGTAAGCGGTGATAGCACGCACAAGCGGCTCCTTGGTTGCCGCAATGCAAACTCTGCACTGCGAAGGGGTTATAGTTGGGACTTAGGAGTTTCAAACTCACGCTTTAAGGACGCACCATGCCTTTCAATTTACACTTCGTCAAAACCGTATTAATGGGCACGATGCTAATCGCAGCATTACCCTTAAGCGCTGCAGGCTATCAAGTTACCACCATTACAGATGCGCTAGAACAGCCCTGGTCGATTGCCGAGTTGCCCAACAATAACGGCTTCCTGATTACTGAAAAGGCAGGCCGCTTGTTACACGTCGATGACAATGGCAATACCACCACAATTTCCGGCACTCCCGACGTGTTTTTTAAAAGCCAGGGCGGGTTGCTAGACGTTGTCCTCGATCCTGAGTTTGCCAGTAATCAACGGCTTTATCTTTCCTATGCCGGGGGTAATGCTGACACCAACCGCACCACCGTTGTGCGCGCCAAGCTTTCTGCGGAGCTATTGTCTGATTCAGAAATCATTTTGGAGGTTCAACCCAATAAGAAAAAAGCAGCACATTTTGGCGGTAAATTAGCTTTCCTGCCCGATGGCACCTTGCTGCTCAGCGTTGGCGAAGGTTTTGAATATCGGGAGCAGGCGCAAAGCTTAAACAGCGAATTAGGTAAGTTGCTCAGAATCAATCGCGACGGTAGTGCACCTGCTGATAACCCCTTTCCCAAGATCGCGCCACGGGTTTACAGCTACGGACATAGAAACCCTCAAGGTTTAGTGGTTGACCCCGCAGAGGGCACTATCTGGATGGCAGAGCATGGACCCAAAGGGGGTGACGAACTGAATCGCATTGTCCCCGGCACTAATTATGGCTGGCCCGCAATCACCTATGGCGTAGATTATTCTGGAGCCATTATTTCTCCCTATACTGAAGCCGAAGGCATGGCTCAGCCGGTAATGTACTGGGTGCCCAGTATTGCTACATCAGGGCTCGCGATTTATCGAGGCACGGCGTTTCCGGACTGGAGTGGATCATTATTTACAGGTGCACTGGTCGACCAGAAACTCTACCGACTCGCGCCTGAGGGCAATGGCTTTGTGCAGAGCGAGCCCTTTCCCGAAGTGACGGGACGAGTGCGAGATGTCCGGGTTCTCAGCGATGGCAGCATTGCCGTGCTGACTGATGAAGGCACCTTTTTCCACATCACAGCCCCACCCCTAGACCAAACTGCAGCCGTCGAGTAACTGAAAAAAGCGCTTGCCCCCGTAAAGGAAACCAAAATGATAGAGCAATCACTAACACTGCCCTGTGGGGCAACGTTGACCAATCGTATCTGCAAAGCCGCGATGACCGAGGGGTTGGCCGGATCAACCGGGGTCCCCGGGGCTGCCCTCAATCAGCTGTATAGCATCTGGAGCGATGGTGGAGCGGGGTTATTGCTCTCGGGTAACGTACAAATTGACAGGGATCATTTGGAGCGACCCGGGAATGTGGTCGTTGACGAGGAACCAGATGCCGCAACAAAAGACGCGTTAAAGGCATGGGCAACGGCAGGAACACGAAGCGGCAACCATTTTTGGGCACAGATCAGCCACGCAGGACGGCAATGTCAGAAAATAATTAATGCGACGCCAAAAGCCCCTTCACCCATTAAGCTGGGGTTACCAGGGGGGCAGTTTGGTGAACCCATTGCCATGACAGACACCGATATACAGGCCGTCATTGCAGGCTTTGCACGCTGTGCCAGAGTCCTCAAAGAGGCCGGATTCACCGGCGTTCAACTCCACAGCGCACACGGCTACTTACTGTCTCAATTCCTGAGTCCCCGCAGCAATCAGCGTACAGACCGCTGGGGTGGCAGTCTTGAAAATCGTGCACGCGCTTTACTGGAGTCAGTCAATGCGGTTCGTGCCGCGGTTGGCCCTGATTTTCCCGTGGGCGTGAAGCTCAATAGCGCCGACTTCCAACGGGGTGGCTTCGATTTCACCGAGAGCCTGCAAGTGGCCAAATGGTTGGAAGCCGCAGGTGTCGACCTATTGGAAATATCAGGGGGTACCTACGAGCAGCCGCGGCTACTGAACGTAGAGGGCATCGAGCCGATTGAAAATCAAGCAGTGGCGCAGTCAACACGTGCCAGAGAGGCTTATTTTGTGGACTTTGCTCAGGCCATGCGTAAGGAGCTGACCATGCCCCTGATGGTAACGGGGGGTCTGCGACGCCTCGACGCCATGGAAAGCGCCCTTGGAAGCGGGTCTGCCGACGTCGTAGGCATTGGTCGGCCCATGTGCGTCATGACCGATGCGCCCAAACAGCTGCTCTCCGGCATGGAAGAGCTCCCCCGCTACGAGGACGCGCTTTCTCTACTGCCTAGATGGCTTAAAATCCTCGAAAAAATATCGTTATTTAAAACCCTGGGAACCTTTGCCGTGCAGTACTGGTATTACGAGCAAATTTTGTTACTTGGCGAGCAGGGGAAAACCTCTGATGAACTTTCAGTTTTCGCTGCCACACGCCGCCAAATGAAGCTGGCTAACGATTTGGCCGCAGCCCGGTAGCAGCAGGTCTATTTTAGATCTTCTGAGTTCGAGCTTTATGTTGAGCAGTTAGCCAAAGTCGCGTGCCATAGCCGTATCCCAACGACGGGCAAAACCCTCCCTCAATCGCGCCTTGGTTGCCGCGAATGAGGGCATGTCTAACGTAGCAAAGTGCTGGGCGGTGCTCGCAGCCTCCGTCAGTAAATTTTCTGGCTCACAGCAGGCATCGAGGATACCCGCCTCCGCCGCACCCTCGGGATCATAAATTCGCGCCAGAGTAACCACCTGATGCGCATGTGCCTCGATCACGCGCTCCTGCGCCAGCTCAATGCCGAACCATGGGAGGGTCATACCAATGGCTACTTCATTCAGACCCAGTTTAAAAGCACCTCGACAGCCCAGGCGGTAATCAGCTGAGAGACAAATTAATGCACCCATAGCCAAAGCGTGTCCAGTTACTGCCGCGATCACAGGGGTTTGGCTGTGTGCCAGCCGACCGGCAATGTCAGCACCCCTACGTAATAAACGCTGACTGTCGGCATCCATTTTTCCCATGACATTTAAATCAAAGCCAGCACAGAATTTACCCGGCCGACCCGCCAGCACGATCACCTTGCCAGACTCAAAACCTCGATCGAGCGCACTATCAATGCCGTCGGCCATGGCAAAGGACAGCGCATTGGCTTTGCCATCATCGAGGGTAATCAGACTAAAAGCGTCTTGCTCTTGATAAGTAACCAATGCCATGGTGCTGCTCTCCTAAGTACCGTTGTTATTCGCGTGTTATTAGCGTGTTATTAGCACTTCCGGAGCGCCTTATTTGCTTCATATTTAAGGAAACTATTGCGTGATCATTTTAGTCGATGCCGATGCCTGCCCTGGAGCAGTCAGAGACATATTATGCCGCGCGGCTGTGAAACGCGAAATCAAAGTGGTTTTTATTGCCAACCAGTCAATTAATTTACCCGCCTCCCCCTGGCTACAAAGCTATCAAGTCGCACAGGGATTCGATAAGGCCGACGATGAAATCGTTGCGCGGGTAACAACAGAAGACCTCGTCATAACCGCCGATATTCCACTGGCTGCTGACGCCCTAGAAAAAGGTGCCCGGGTATTAACCCCCCGTGGAGAGCGCTATACCACTGCCAACATCAAACAGCGGCTACAAATGCGCGACTTCATGGAAACAATGCGCGCCTCTGGCCAAAATACCGGAGGCCCGCCGCCCATGTCTCAAACAGACCGGAAAACCTTTGCCGACCAACTCGATAAACTGCTGACTCAACGCAGTCGCCCATAAAGGTAGGTCACTCGAGGCCCATTTTTTGTCGCTCGGTGTGATGGATGGAATGGCAATTACGGTAACCCCTGCAGTCAATGAGCGAACCAACGGTATTAATGGAGCCGCCAAGAACAGTTACACCCGATATACTGCCGGCCCAGAGGCCCGGCTCCAAAGTCAGCACGGCTGCCTTCGCGTTGCGCCACGTCAGCGCCGTCAGCATCATGAGCAGTCAATTATGTATCGCAGCCACAGGATATCTTGAGCTTGACGGGAAATAGGGAAATCTTTTGGTTAGCCTGCGCCTCCGCAGTCGTAACGGCCAATGCCTACTATATTCACCCAATCATAGCTGCTGTGGCCAGGGACTTTGGCGTTAGCGACGCCGGCATTGGTGTTGTTCCTGCCGTCAACCAGATTGCCCTTGCCCTGGGCGTGCTATTGCTTCTGCCTTTAGGCGATCGAGTCGATAACCGAAAATTAGTCACCCTGTGCCTTTCGGTTCAAGTTGTCACACTGATTGTTATGGCACTCACCACTAATTTTGCGGTCTTCATTACCGCATCCACCGCGCTGGGTTTCTTCACCATCACCCCGTACCTGTTACCCGCCTATGCCTCACGTCGCGTCACCCCTCAGCAGCTCGGCTATGCAACAGCGCTGTTAACGACCGGTGTCATCGCTGGGGTACAGATTTCAAGACTGTCTGCTGGGGTTATTGGCGAATATACCGACTGGCGTTGGGTCTACTGGATTGCCGCGGCCTTGATGACTGCCGCCGCCATACTCGTGCCCCGGATTATGGTGCGCGAACCGGTAAACACGCAGGGCCAGAGCTACTGGACGTTGATTCGGTCGCTGTTCATCCTCGGTAAACAGCACCCACGACTGATGGTATCCGGCGTTATTCAGAGCCTGAACTTTGCGGCATTTATAGCCGTTTGGCTGGGAATTGGACTGCACCTCACCAGTGAAGCACAGGGGCACGGTTCAGATCTTGTGGGTTATCTGACAGCGTTTTCAGCCATTGGCTTGTTAACGACTGCGCGACTGGGAAAATGGGCAGACACTCAAGGTGCTGAGAAAGCACGACTTATTATGGCCACCTTTCAATTTCTCGGCATAACCTTACTGATTACCGCCAAAACTAATTGGGTATTTTTACTTCCCCCACTGGCTTTAATGAGCATTGTCGGTCCTGTGGTCGACATAACCGGTCGTATGACAGGTCTGCAAGAAACCCCCGCCGTCAGGACGCGCCTGATGAGCCTCTACGTTTGCATGATGTTTACCGGCGGCGGCTTGGGAAGCTGGGCCGGCACCCTCGCCTACGACCGCTTTGCCTGGGTGGGTATTGTTGGACTCACCATGGGGCTCAGCATGACGGTATGGGTATTATCACTGCAGCAATGGTGGCAAAGATCCCGTCACCACGCCCACTAGCCTATTGCCATCGGGTCATTAATCAGCAGAGGCCTCGCCTTTGTATAAGGCCATAATTTCAGCCACCTCAGATTCATCAAGACGATCTCGACCCTCGGCATAACCCCCAGCGAAACGTTGATACATGGCAGCATTAAGGGCGTTGGCGGCGCCGTTATCCCGAGTTCCCACCACCTTAGCCGGGACACCGGCAATAATGGAATTTTCAGGAAAAACACTGTTCTCTCTGACAATACTGTTACCGGCAACGATGGAGTTGGCACCGATTTTAGCGCCGTCCATGATGGTGGAGTTAATACCAATCAGGCAGCGATCACCGATTTCGCAGCCATGTAACGTCGCATGGTGCGTTATAGAGCAATCCTCCCCCACAATCGTCGGTGTCATAGCTCCCACGTGGATCATGACAAAGTCCTGAATATTGGTGCGTGCACCAATCCTGATCTCAAGAAATTCAGCACGCGTCACGACATTGGGCCAAATCGACGCATCGGGGCCAATATAAACCTTGCCGTAGAGCCATGCGCTCTCGTGAACAAATGCCGGATTGTCGAGTGTGACGTTGTCGCTGATAAAGCCCATGTCTTGGCGTCCTTAGTTTCTATGTTGGAGATTTCATGGCGCGACTGGGTACAGCGCGTCCGGTAGGGTAGAGTACGCCACCTGCCGCAATCCGGACACCTCAGTCGATCCCCAACCCAAGGGATTAACCTCATCGCCATGCACAACTTACAAACTGAAGATAACGAAATTGAAGATACCCGAGTATTGCTGCCCAAGCTGTGGGCTCGCATTTCTCCCATCTTATCGGACAACCGCGGCAGAGTCGGTATCGCCTTGGCTTGTCTATTGCTGGCAAAATCCGCCTTACTGCTCATTCCTTTTTTACTCAAAGCGTTAGTCGACGGTTTAGACCAAAACCCAGTACAGGTTACGACCTCCGTTATTTTATTTATGGTCGCAGCCTACGGTACGGCGCGATTTGCCAACACCCTGTTTGCTGAGCTAAGGGACACCTTGTTTGGCCGGGTAACCGAGCGCGCCATGCACCGCATTGGCCTTGATGTTTTTAAGCATATACACAGCCTGGATCTTGGCTATCACCTGAATCGGCGCACCGGTGGGCTCGCTAGAGACATTGAGCGTGGCACCAATGGCATTAGTTTTCTCATGCGATTTTTCATTTTTAATATCGCCCCAACACTGTTTGAAATTGCCATGGTCGCGACGATCCTGCTGATCAACTACGGTGCCCAATACAGTTTTATCGTTTTATTTTCCGTGGGACTTTATGGTGCTTTTTCCTTTCGCGCCACCCGATGGCGGACACGTTATATCCGCGAGGTCAACGCGGCTGACTCCGACAGCAATACCCGGGCTGTCGACAGCCTGATCAATTACGAGACTGTTAAATATTTCAATAATGAAGAATTTGAAGCCCAGCGCTATGACGAATCCTTAGAACAGTGGGAGCAGGCAAGACGTAAAAATCGGCTGTCACTACTGGCACTCAATGGCGGACAAGCGATCATTATTGCCCTGAGTCAAACCTTAATGCTTGGCTTGGCCGCTTTGTCGGTGCAAGACAGTGACATGACACTCGGTGACTTTGTGTTGATCAATCAATTCATGTTGCAGCTTTTTATACCCTTGAGCTTTTTAGGCTTTGTTTACCGCGAGATTAAAGCCTCCTTAGCCAGCATCGAACGGCTATTTAGAGTTCTTGATCACGAGCCGGCGGTTATCGATGAGCCCGAGGCAGGCGTTCTTAAAATGGCAACGGGGGGCATTGAATTCCGTCAAGTTCACTTCGGCTACAGCGACGATCGTCAGGTGCTTGCTGGCTTGGATTTTAATATTAAGGGCGGCGAGACCGTTGCCCTGGTCGGTGCAAGTGGTGCCGGCAAGTCCACCGTTGTAAAACTACTCTTTCGTTTTTACGATCCGACCAATGGCAATATTTTCCTCGACGGGCAAAATATTCGTGAAGTCACCCAGGACTCGCTGCGCAGTGCGGTCGCGATCGTTCCCCAAGACTGTGTGCTGTTTAACGACTCTTTGCTGGAAAATATTCGCTACGGACGACCCTCGGCAACTGATGCAGAAGTTAAAGCGGCCGTAGGTGCAGCTTACCTAGACGACTTTGTCGCCCGCCTATCCGAGGGGCTTAATACTCGAGTCGGAGAGCGAGGGCTCAAGCTATCGGGGGGTGAGCGCCAACGGGTGGCTATCGCTAGGGCTGTCTTAAAGTCAGCGCCCATTTTGGTGTTTGATGAAGCCACTTCAAGTCTGGACAGCGAATCAGAACGTGCCGTCATGCAGGCGTTTCGCGCCCTCGCCGGGCACCACACCGCATTGGTGATCGCACATCGCCTCTCTACCATTATCGACGCGGATAGAATACTGGTGCTGGAAGACGGTCTGCTCGTAGAGCAAGGCAAACACGAAGACCTGCTCGCACAGGGCGGTCGCTACACGGCTTTGTGGCAGGCACAGCAACGAGAGGCGGGGCAAGAGGTGTGATTATATTAGAAGACATCGCCCTACGACGGGGACCCAAGCTGTTAATGCAGGGAGCCTCCACCACCCTGCAGCCGGGCCAAAAACTCGCGCTAATTGGTGCCAACGGAACCGGCAAGTCCAGCTTGTTCGCCATGCTGCTGGGCGAACTGTCCGCCGATCAGGGCCAAATTCGGGGCATGACGGGATTACGTGTCGCCCATATGGCTCAAGAGCTTGAAGTCAGTGATGACAGCACGCTGAATTTTGTGATGGCGGGTGATGCCGCGGTTTATAAACTAACCCAAAACATTGCTAGGGCCGAGGAAACTGAAGACTATGAACGCGCTGCCTACCTGTATCAGGAGATGGAAGTCTTGGACGGGTACAGTGCGCCAAGGCGCGCAGAACAACTCTTGCTGGGCTTGGGTTTTACCCAAGCTGATTTGCAAACATCAGTAAAAGAATTCTCAGGGGGCTGGCGTGTCAGGCTTAATTTGGCGCGCGCCCTCATGACGCCCTCCGATGTGCTGTTGCTCGATGAGCCCACCAACCACCTCGATCTCGACACCATGCTCTGGCTGCAAGGATGGCTGCTAAGGTATTCAGGTACCTTACTCATGATTTCCCACGACCGGGATTTCATCGATGCCATTTGTGAGCGCACCCTAAGCCTTGAACACGAGCAGTTGATACCTTATCGCGGTGGCTATTCAGCATTTGAGCAGCAGCGCGCGGAGCGCATGGCACAGCAGCGTGCTCAATACGCCAAACAACAGCGCGAAATTGGGCAAATGGAAGACTTTGTCCGGCGCTTCCGCGCCAAGGCGACCAAAGCTCGCCAGGCGCAGAGCCGGCTGAAAGCATTGGAGCGCATGGAAACAGTAGCACCCGCCCATGTCGATTCGCCGTTCTCTTTCCAGTTTCCAGAACCCGGGAAAAGTAGCGATCCCCTTTTGACTATCGATAATCTTGTCCTTGGTTACGGTGACGATATTGTCCTAGACGGTGTGTCTCTGTCTTTGCATCCAGGGGACCGTATTGGCTTACTAGGGAAAAACGGCGCGGGTAAGTCGACCTTCTTAAAAGGCTTAACAGGGGCTTTGCCGGCGCTATCAGGGGACCGGGTTACCGGTGCGCATCTGCGGATTGGTTACTTTGATCAACAGCAACTTGAAGTTTTAGATTTACAAGCCAGTGCACTGCTACACCTGCAACGGCTGAGCCCAAAAGTTCGTGAACAAGCGATTCTCGATTTTCTTGGGGGATTCAACTTTAAGGGCGATCGGGCGCGACAAGAAATTGCCCCCTTTTCTGGCGGTGAAAAAGCGCGCCTCGCATTAGCCATGGTGGTTTGGCAAGATCCCAACGTTCTTATCCTGGACGAGCCTACCAACCACCTCGATCTGGAGATGCGGCATGCG
Organism: Luminiphilus sp.; assembly: GCA_029253085.1. Taxonomy (GTDB): domain Bacteria; phylum Pseudomonadota; class Gammaproteobacteria; order Pseudomonadales; family Halieaceae; genus Luminiphilus. The sequence goes on from JAQXAF010000089.1 coordinate 28,903, forward strand.
CTAGCCGTGGCATTACAGGGCTATACCGGCGCCATTGTCCTGGTCAGTCACGATCGTCATTTGATGCGTCATGCCGTGGAGTCACTGTGGTTAGTTGATGGTGGCGCAGTCACTGAGTACCCCGACGATTTAACCGCTTACGAACAGTGGGTACTGTCGGGGGATCGAGCCGCCGCTGCAACCTCTGGTAAGACAGCGAATAAAATGCCAGTAACACAAGACGGTAATGCCAAAGGTAAACAACACCGGCAGGGCTCTGCAGAACAGCGTGCCCGCTTACGTCCACTGCAGAAAGCCTTAGAAAAAACAGAGCGCACGCTCGAAGGATTGCAGCAAAAGCTTAATGAGCTGCAGGCTCAGCTGGCCAAGTCAGACCTTTATGAACCCGGCCAACAAGAGCAGCTCGCTAAACTGGTCGAGGCGGAGGGTTTACTTAAATCACAGTTATCCGAAATCGAAGAGACTTGGATGCAACAACAAGAGGCCATTGAGAGTGCTAGCAGTTAGCTATCCACCGCTATAATAGGCATTATTGCGTCGAAATTTTTTGTCACACTACCGGAATCAATTTGTCATGAGCCAAAGCTTTCATCCGCCCCAGCGTACCCTCATGGGGCCCGGCCCGTCAGACGTGTCACCTCGGGTACTCGGCGCCTTAGGCCGCCCCACCATTGGTCACCTCGATCCGCTGTTTATTGAACTGATGGACGATACCAAGCGGCTACTGCAGTACGCCTTTAAAACGACTAATGAATTAACGATCCCCTTGTCGGCCCCCGGATCTGCTGGAATGGAAGCCGCATTTGTAAATTTAGTATCACCCGGTGACACAGTAATCGTCTGCCAAAACGGTGTCTTTGGCGGGCGCATGAAAGAAAATGTCGAGCGGTGTGGCGCGACTGCGATTATGGTTCAAGACCGCTGGGGAGATCCCGTTGACCCTCAAAAAGTTGAAGAGGCATTCACCGCTAACCCTCAGGCTAATCTGCTGGCTTTTGTGCATTCAGAAACCTCAACCGGGGTTCGCAGCGATGCCAAAACCCTGTGCGGTATTGCCAAAGCACATGGTGCCTTAGTGGTTGTCGATACCGTCACCACCCTAGGGGGTATCGATCTCTGCGTTGACGCATGGGGGGCGGATGCCGTGTATTCAGGCACGCAAAAATGCCTGTCCTGTGTACCCGGCCTATCGCCCATGACATTTAGCCCCGCAGCGGTTGAACGTATCCAAGCTCGCCCTACCAAAGTTCAAAGCTGGTTTTTGGATATGCAGCTAGTCATGGGGTACTGGGGTGGCGACAGTAAGCGCGCCTACCACCACACGGCCCCCGTGAATGCGCTCTACGCGCTTCATGAAGCCCTGCTGATTCTAGAAGAGGAAGGCCTTGAAGCCAGTTTTGCCCGGCATCAAGCTAATCACGATGAGCTCGTTTTGGGTCTCGAGGCAATGGGCTTGAAAATGGCCGTTGCCCCTGAGTGGCGACTGCCCCAGCTCAATGCAGTGTGCATCCCCGATGGCATCAATGACGGTGAGGTGAGAGGTCGTCTGTTAAAAGAATTTAATCTTGAGATCGGTGCAGGCCTTGGCGCTTTGGCCGGCAAGCAGTGGCGAATTGGTTTGATGGGGCATGCGAGTAATCCGGTCAACGTTAAGCGGTGCCTTACTGCGCTTCAACACGTACTGGGCCACTGAGCACTCAACGAAGG
>JAQXAF010000102.1 GCA_029253085.1 Luminiphilus sp.
AAGCGTTGGGGAAGGATTGGTGACTCTCCACTGATTGGGTCGGGGACTTATGCCGATAATCGTAGTTGCGCAGTATCGGCCACAGGGCATGGTGAGTTTTTTATTCGTTGGCAGGTGGCCAGCGATATTTGTGCGCGTGTTAGGTACCAGGGCCTCGATTTAGAGGTGGCGGCGAACGAGGTTATTTATGAAGAGCTTGCAGGAGTAGGGGGTGAGGGTGGCGTTATCGCCATTGACCCAGCCGGCAATGTTGCTTTGATTTTTAATACCGAAGGTATGTATCGCGCCAGTATTAATAGGAAGGGTGAAAAGGTGATAGGTATTTTTCGTGAAGACGATAATGCGTTTATTAACGAACAGGATTTGAGTGATGGGTGATGGTGGCGGGGATAGGCAGCTGAATGTTTTTGGTGCGCCGTTGGAGGTGTGTTGTAAAAAGCCCATGACGGGTTTTTACCGAGATGGTTATTGCAATACGGGTCCCATGGATACGGGTACACATACCGTTTGTGCGCATATGACGGAGGCGTTTCTGACGTTTTCCGCTCGGGCGGGAAACGATTTGAGTACCCCACGCCCAGAGTACGATTTTCCTGGGTTACGGCCGGGCGATCGGTGGTGTCTTTGTGCTCGCCGTTGGGTCGAAGCGGAAATGGCGGGGTGCGCCCCGAACATTTTGTTGCGAAGCACCAATATGAAAACCTTGCAAATTGTCGCACTCGAGACGCTGAAGAAATATGCGTTGGACAATTCTTAGCACTATTTATTGCTATCAGGGGACGTGAGCGTTTTACTGGCTTGCCGTATTAGTCGGCCAAAACGTTACCGGTGTGTGTTTGGCCAATGAGATACTAAATTTGAGTCCTGTCATCCTGTTTAGGAGGAATGATCCATGAGCAGCCCAACCAGTATTAGGGATTGTATGCATCGCAACCCTTTAACAATTAACCGATCGGCTCCTTTAGTCAAAGCGATAGAGTTGCTGGTGGAATTTAGGCTGACAGGCCTGACAGTAATCGACGATGACGCTCTGCCTTGCGGCAAGATTACCGAGCTAGATTGCATCCGCGCGGTTCTCACGGCTATTTATAATGACGGCAGCCCCGACAATATTCAGGTCGATCAAGCAATGACCGAGCATATTGATGCTTGCAGCCCTGATGAGACGATCGTAGAGGTCGCACAGCGCATGATTGACTCAAAACAAAGGCGCAACGCTGTTACCCATCAGGGGAAGTTAGTGGGGCAGGTGAGTTCCAGTAACATTTTATGGGCCTTAATGGAGCATTCCCGAAGGAAGCTTGATGCCTGAGCGGTTGATGGGCTGACAGGGTTCACGTTAACTCTAAACCCTGCCGGCGCCGCAGGCTTTTTGGGCTGTCCGCACAGGGCGCTAGCAGCCTGCACTCCCCCTTTCCAAAGACTTGAGTTTATTGCGCCGTGGTCAGACAACCCGACGCTTGCGCGCGATTAGCCGGCAGTGCAGACGAGGCTAGGCGAAACAGCTATCCGCCACGTGGACAGGACAACGTCGCTGTCCTTAGAGCTTGATGGACGTCTAAGCCTGGTTAGGCGGGGTGAAACCTCAACCGCCTTTGGATGTTTTGGGGGATTTTCGGTGAGGATTAACGAGTCGGAACTGTCGACCAGTCGCGGGCGATCAGAACGGCTTCTTCATCAGCCGCTAGTGCGATATCGGTCGCCGTCTGATCAATAAACTGTTCTATCGGGTGGCTGGTTGCGGCGCTCGCGGTCCGATAGCCCCCTTGCTGCTCGAGGAATACTTCTCTGCCGATGACTTGGGTTACCCAGCTCTCTGCGCCTCTACAGGCAACACCCCGCCAATGACTGGCATCTGAGGCGAGCATGAATTCGCGACACCACTGTCCGTCTGCTGCGGGAAAGGTCAAGACAACGCGCAAAGCTCGATCATCGTCGATAGTGTTCCAGCCCTCTGCCGAAGAGGGTGCAGTGTCTAAAGCCTGTGCGAGCACCGCATCAATCTGCGGTGTGTCTGATAGCGGGGACTTCCAGAAGTTGTTAGTCATCACCACGGCAGTGGCGAGCGCTAAACTCGCCGCCATTGCAAATTTATAAGCCCCAAAGGGTGTGCGATCGCCCCTTGGGCTGTAGTCTGCTACGCGGTCAGAGACAGCACCGTTTACTGAGTTGTCCTGTTCTGCAAGAACAGATCTGTATAAGGCATCATTGGATCGAAATTCTTCTAGTCGCGCACGAAGGGCTGCGTCTGTAACAAGTCGTAACTCGAGATCAACACGTTCGTCAGCGGAGCACTCTCCGTCGATGAGTCGACTGAGCAGTTCGTCATCACGTTGTCCGGCAATGTCGAGGGTATGAATATCTGCCACTTAATTTCTCCTTAACGCTGCTGCTCGCTGGCTCTGCAACTTCCAGCCCGATCCACTTTTGGTGGGCCGGAGCCTCTAAGCAATTTTTTCCGCGAGGCTGCGCCGCGCTCGAGCCACTCGGCTCATTACGGTCCCTATTGGAATGTCGAGTACCTCTGCAACTTCCGCGTAAGACCTACCTTCTACCGCTACCAACAAGAGCACCGTTCTCTGCTCCTCAGACAGCGTATTTATTGCCTGATCAACGCGCTCGAACTCTAGTCGCTCGAGCCCCCCCGCATCACTAACACCAAGATCGCTATTTCCAGCGACTTCAGCTTTGGCAAAACGACTCCTAACCTCTCGAGCCCGAAGCTCGTCCAGCCACAAATTACGACAAACGCGGTAAGCCCACTTTCCGGCGTGGGCATCGGCTGGCATACCGCGCTCCAGTACGCGCTCTACCGTTAATTGCAATAAATCATCAGCATCGTGTCGGTCGCCGGTAAGGGACGTACTAAATCGCTTCAAACCGGTTAGTTCGTTCATCAATACGGCTTTCTGATTTGCGGTAAGCTGACTCATAAAGCGCCTGTTACACTGAGGACGTGTCAAAGACTGATTTTATTCCCACATTTTTGGGGAATGCAGCTCAATCCTGAAACGTCACTACATTATCACGGCCCCTTTTTAGGCCAAGGATCTGAATCATGCCCATATTAATAGGAGTGACGCAACGTAATAGTGTTTGGCGAAGCTTCGCGCTGCCACTGTTGCTGCTATTTGTGCTTTCACTGTTCACAACTGTAGCCCACGCCCAGTTTACCTTCGGGGGCGGTGAGGAGGTAGAAGAGCAGGTCGAGGAACAAGTCGAAGAGCAAGTTGAAGATTCGGTGGATGAGGAAACCACTGAAGCCACAGAAGACGAGGTTGAAGATTCTGTGGAGGAGCAAGTAATCGATGACGCTGAAGAGGCTGTTGAGAACGACTTTACCTTTGGGGGTGTCGATAACCCCGTAGAAGAAGAGGTGGAAGAGCAAGTAGAGGAGCAACTTGAGGAGCAGGTCGCCGAGGAGGCGGAGGAATCCGTTGAGGAGGAGGTTGCCGAGCAGACCGAGGACGTGGTTGATGAGCAAGTGGCTGAGCAATCCGAAGAGGCAGTGGAAGACGAGGTCGAGGAAGCCACTGAGCAACAGGTGGTTGATGTTACCGAGGAAACTGTTGAGGAAGAGGTCGAGGCAGACATTGAAGAATCTGTTGTGGCAGCGGCTGAGGACTCGGCTACTGAGAGCGTTGAAGATGAGGTGGGTGGGGTTGTCGAGGACGTTGTTGAGGAGTCGGTGGCTGATTCGGTTGATCAGGCCGTCGAAGAGGCTGCTGAAGAGCAGGTGGCTGATTCGGTTGACGAGGTCGTAGAAGAATCCGCTGAAGAACAGGTAGCGGAGTCGGTTGATCAAGTCGTCGAAGAGTCTACGGAAGAGCAGGTGGCTGATTCGGTTGACGAGGTCGTGGAAGAGTCGGCTGAACAACAAGTTGCTGAGGGAGTGGAACAGTCGGCAGAGAACTCAGTAGAAGAGGAAGTTGCAGATGCCACTGCATCCGAAGTAGAGGCTGAGATTGCTGATGCAGCCGAGAGCGATGTTGGGGAGCTTGTTGCTGAGCAGATTGAGGCAGATGCTGTCACGTCGGCAGAAGCGGTGGCTATTGCTAGCGCAGAGGGACGTCTTGCAGCGGAAGTCGATGAAATGATTGACGCCATCGAAGTTGAAATCGACGTCGATGCCCGAAAAATCCATCAGGGTCAGTGGTTGGTCATGGCCGAACCCAAGGTCTTTGATGAACTGGCCAGTGAAGGCTATATTTTCGATGAGTTTACGGATCTGCCAGGTTTAGGTCTTCGCTTGGCTGAGGTTGCTGCTCCTGCAAGTTTTGATATATCCAGAACTCGCAACGGTATTATGGATGTGGTTGGGGACGATCGCGCAGAAGTTGACTTGAATCATATCTACACTGCGGGAATACCAGAGCCGCAAAGTTATGAGACCGGTATATCGCCCCTTGATGCGATGCCATTTCCGGCGTCTGCTGCGACTATGAGTCTTCGTATTGGTATTGTAGATAGCGCTGTCGATACCGACCATCCGGCCTTTGCGTCGGCAAAAATTTCATCACGACCTTTTGCTCAGGCCGAAAATTTACCGAACTACCACGGTACCGCCATTGCTTCAATTATCGCAGCGAATGTGGCCCCACTCAGGGGATTGGCACCCGAGTCAGAACTCTTTGCGGCCGCCGTATTTGAGCAGGACGAGGCGCGTGGAGAAATCGCCAGCACCGTCAACTTGGTGCGAGCACTGGACTGGCTACTGTCTTCTCAGGTTGATGCGATCAATTTGAGCTTGGCGGGACCGCCAAACCGGCTCTTAGAGGTGGCGCTAAAACGAATTTCAGAGCAAGGAGTAATGGTTTTAGCGGCAGCGGGTAACGGCGGCCCTATGGCTAGACCGCAGTATCCGGCGGCCTACACGAGTGTAGTAGCAGTTACCGCCGTAGATCAGCGAGGTCGGGCTTTTAGATTGGCTAATCGAGGGGACTACCTAGATTTGGCCGCGCCGGGGGTCAATTTGCGGCACGCGGTGGCAGGTGGAGGTTACGCGGCCTCCTCGGGTACCTCCTTTGCCGTGCCCTTCGCCGTTACCGCGGCAGCGTTACTCAAGCATCAGGAGCCCGATATCGACGTTATAGGTCGGTTGTATGCAGCGGCAACAGATATTGGTCCACCGGGCCGTGACAACATCTATGGCTACGGTTTGCTCACGCTTTAAAGCTTGGTTAGAAGGACAGCTCTACCGCAGTGCCAATCAGGGACTGGTCATAATCTGCCGAGGGAAGATTAGACAGGTAGTCGCTGTAACCGCCATAGATCCTCCAATTAATGCGATCAGTCAGGGGGAGGTCGAATTCAATGGTTGCTCTTACCCTTTCATCATTGCGCCTTTCCCCAATACTCGGCGTGGCCTCGTCGTAATTTCTGTCTTCGTAACGCAGGCCGAGCTCAAGTGTCGATAGCTTTGAAAAAACCTCGAATCGCTGCACCGCTCTCACTTTGATTTGGTGAGCTTTGTACTTGAATCTTGCGGCCTGGCTATCTTCCTGACGGTAAACATAACCGAGGTTGATGTAACGGCGTAGGCCGCGCCAAAAATAGTAGGCGTCTAGCTCAGTGCCGTGATTTTGCGCATCTCGACCGGGTCTTCGCGCAATCGTCTTATCGCCAAAAACGTAAGCTCCCCGCAGGAACCATCGCTTGCTAACGAACCCTGATAATGAGGGCGATGCACGGTGGTAGGTTAAGAAGTCACTGCCGTCTAGTCGCGCATTGATATAAAAGTAATTAATGCCCGCGGTTATCTTCTCCCATTTCGAACTTAGGTTGCCCCCAACCATGTGCGTCTCTCGATTCAAAAAATCGAAATCTTGATAATCAATCCGCGAGTAGCCATAGGACACCGACGCCGATGTGTTGTCGGTGAAATCGTGATCGAGCGAAATATCCGCAGCAAAAAGGGCGCCGCCGTCACCCACGCTGGAGCTTTTGTCTAATTCGTCGACACTGACATTGCTGTCGTACTCGTAGCCCAAGCTGACTTCCCCAGACACCAATGTTTCTGCATTGACACTCGCAGTGGAAAACGGGAGTAACCCAAGGGTTAGTCCTAGCGACAGTGTGAGCACGGCTATCGGAGGTGGTGCCAGCGTTGTTGGGTTGCTTGGATGCATACATTGGGATCGAAAAGGTTACGCGGACGAGGCTACAGCATGCCTTTAGGCACCACAACAAAACGGCACGTTAGATGAGGCGTTACTCAGGCTCTGTTATAATCTTACGTCCACTTATGGGAGCTAAAGCGCAATGTCCGATCAAGACCAGCAAATGGAAGCCACCAACCGGTTCATTACCTTGGCAAATGAGTTAAAAGACGGTGGTGTGCCAGTACACGTCATTTCATGGTCGATGCTAACTGCTGGGGCTGTTTACTCGACCTTTTCTGTCGCGGGCAATACCGGAGGGCTAAATCCATCGGGCGTCGACAAAGTCGTCGACAGTTTTCGTGATTGCATGAATCAAGTGCAGGATGCGCGTAAAGCAGAGTTGAGCGAAGCGGGTGCAGAGTTAGAAAACGAACAACAGTAATCGACCTGCTGTAAGCGCCTGAGGGTATTTACGGCACCTGCAAAGTTAGCAACAAACGGCCAAGTCTTCTTGGCGGGTGCGGGACGAAATGGATGGTCATGAACGTCCCCTAGCGCAATTTTGACAGTAGCGCTGTGCTGCTTCCCCTCGCTAGGGCTGAAGGCTCTCATCTGCGTGGGATAACCGGCCGTGGAGACGGCTAGGAACTTGTTCAGTCTAAATCGCCTTCGGGGTGCCAGTGATCGATACCTTTTTCCTGTTATTCCTCAGAAAATACAACCCCATGGGCCGCGCTCGATTCACGTGCCGTTTTCAGCGCGGTTTTTGCTGCCCTCAGCAGGCCCTCTGGCGTTTCGCTGTGCAGCGGAGCCGCAGCAACACCGGCTACAACTTGAAGTCTGAGCGTATTGTTGACGGGTGCACGAAGTAGGTCTAACAAACGCTCCGCTGCGGCAAGCGCTCCATGGATATTGTTAATGCCATGAAACACGACGCAGAACTGGTCGGCGTCAAGTATCGCTTCCCCATCTGCATCGTAACCGCGGCTGATAATGTCAGATTTGCGGACTGAGTTTAAAATCTGCGACGTTATTTCACGCAAAACCTGGTCACTAAATTCGCGACCTTTTGTGTGGAGAATCTCTCCGATATTGCCAACCTCTATGAGCACTAGACCCACGTGGCGACGTTCCCTCGCAGCAATGTTCATCAGCAGTGTCATTTGCTCTAGTAGCAATTGACGGCAAGGTAGGTTCGTCACTGGATCGAAATAGGCGGCGGGAGCGCCCTGAGTGCGACTTTCATCAACGTTAGACTTAGCCACCACACTGCGGGAGTGGAGTTTGTGGTGATCACTAATTAGTCGATTGAAGCCTGCGGTGATTTCCTGAAGATTTAGATTTTTTTGGGTGAGGGGCTCAATTTTTTGTGGCAGACCCCGTTCATCAGTCAAATGTACAAGGGTCGCAAGCTGAGCGATTTCTGAATCTAAGCGACGTATAAAAATGTGTAGGGTGATCCATACGGCGAGACCAGCGATCAATGACATCACGAGCAAAAAGCTAAGGGTGGGCACCATGGGCGTGACAATTTCTTCAAGGAAAATACTTTGTTCAACATAACCTGTGATGAAAGTGAGGGGCTGCTCCGTGTTTGTCGTCAACGCCTGTTGGTAGGCTGAGCGCGTGATGTCTGTTCGCAGCGGATCAATGGAAGAGTACACCGGAATAGATATCAGGATTTGGGGATTCATGAGTGGTAGCGCCGCTAATACGCCCCCATAGCTGCCATTAGCGTCGGCGTCACTATCAGGCCACGCAATGGCGGTTAGAATCTCTGAGCGATTGGCGGAGGTTCTTGGTAATGTCGTTCTGCTAGCCCGGCGTTTGTCGTCGATTTTATCGAGGTACGCGGTCGTCAAAATTTCTCCATCAACGTGAACAGCGCGCAACCAAATTTTCTTTGGCTTTACTGTAAGTGTCGTGATGAGTGCTTTTTTTAGCTCGGCTTCATTTCTAAAATGTAAAAGTGGGGCGAGTGAACAATTTGTCGATATGATCGTTTGAGTCGAGTCTGCCAACAGCGCTGTTCGTTGTTCAAATGCGCCTAGGCCCAACCCAATCGCCACTGCGAGGCTGCCCAATAGCGTGATGACTATAGGTTTTTTCGAGGTCCATTGGAGCTGGGCCAACAAGGGCGAGGTGTTAACTTTGGCCCGTTCTGGCGGTATTAGGATAGCGATCGGTAAGCCGCTGGGGCAGACCATTGGCCGTGACCAAATAGGCGTGCTCCCTCGCGAGTTCATATGGGTTAACGACACCACAGCTGTGTGCGATAACTTCCACCTCGTGTGAAAGGTTTCTAGCGTAATTAGCTACTCTGACGGCCTTGAGGTCAGGATCGAGACCCTTCTGTAATTTGGGGTCATGGGTTGTAATGCCTGTTGGGCAGGTGTTTTTGTTGCATTGCAGGGCTTGGATGCAGCCCAGTGCAAACATAAATCCTCGAGCGGTATTGACGCTGTCGGCCCCCAGGCACAGTGCGGCAGCTACTCCCGAAGGTGTACTCATTTTCCCCGACGCCATGACTTTAATGCGTGTCCTAAGGCCATATTCGATCAGCTTATCGACTACCCAGGGTAGGCTGCTGTCCGCGGGAAGTCCGACGTTATCCATCAGGCTTTGTGGCGCGGCGCCAGTACCACCATCGGCGCTATCAACGGTGACAAAGTCAGGCGCGTAGTCCAATCCTAGGGTTTGAATAGCTTGGCAAAGGTCATCAAGCCACTCGGGCTGACCCAGTACAAATTTTATGCCCACGGGCTTTCCAGTGACCTGTCGCACTCGATGAATCATGGTCAGTAGATCATTTACCGAGCTAATGTCAGTGTGACGGTTGGGGCTTAGCGAATCCTGCCCCATGGGGATTCCTCGGGTGCTCGCAATAACCTCTGTGACCTTTTCTGCCGGTAAGATGCCGCCTTTGCCAGGCTTAGCACCTTGGGAGAGTTTTATTTCGAACATCTTTATTGAGGAATGGGCAGCAATCTCTTGGAGTTTTTCATCGCTCAAGGTTCCATCGGTGTTGCGCACGCCATATTTTGCCGTACCAATTTGAAAGACCAGGTCACACTGCCCCGCGAGATGGAAAGGGGCCAATCCGCCTTCTCCGGTGTTCAGTAAGATGCCGGCCTTGGCGGCACCCATAGATAGGGCATGAATGGCTGGAGCAGATAGTGCGCCATAACTCATCGCTGAGATGTGAAATATCGAATGGGTCTCATAGGCATCGCGAGCGTACCCTTCGCCAAAACACAGGGGTGTTTTTGCTGAGTGCTGGGTTTCCTCATCAAGCTTAGGAAAGGCGCTGTTGAGAAATAAAATGTCACCGGGGGTATGAATGGGTTTGGTTGATCCAAAGGCAATGGTGTGGTCTATATCTTTAGCGGCCCTAGCAATCCAGCCGCGCTGTGCTCTGTTAAATGGCAATTCTTCCCGATCCATGGCGAAAAAATATTGTCTAAAAAAGACGCCCAAATGCTCGAAAAGATAGCGGAAGCGCCCAATCACCGGGTAATTTTTACGAATTGCCTGTTGAGACTGAGTGACGTCTATAATGTAGACCACGACGACGGTGACGAGGCCCAACAGAATTAAAGTGGCCATGAGCAAGGCGCTAAATTCAATAACCTGCATTAAAAAGTCGTGTATTTTGACCATGTGTCAGCACCCATTGTTTGTAAACCCCTAAGGTGGTTGTTTTAACATGAAACCAGAACTGTTGATGTTGTTTATTCCCACCATTGCTGCGGTGTCGCTGACGCCGGGTATGTGCATGATGTTGGCGTTCTCTCTGGGCATCTCGGAGGGTTATCGGCGCACGCTGTGGATGATGCTGGGTGAGCTTTTCGGTGTGGCAGTCGTGGTTAGTGCCACCGTTTGGTTGCTGCAGAACATGATGCTCCTAGATCCCATATGGTTCCGAGGTCTGATGGTAGTGGGGGCTCTATATTTGTTATGGGTCGCTCGTGCGCTTTGGTTGTCAGAACCGGATTCCAGTGAGGGGGCGGTTGAGGGCAATCTATCGGGGCCAACGCTGGTGATCCTGGGTTGCACCACGGCGGTTATGAATCCCAAGGGCTGGGCATTTATGTTGGCCTTGCTGCCCGGATTTATGGTGCCTGGCGAGGCGATACTTGGCCAGCTTTCAGGGTTCTTATCCGTTATTTTGGTGACCGAGTTTTTATCGATGAGCCTATACGCCATGAGTGGGCAGTGGCTGCGACGTCGCGTGAGTGCGGGTTCCCAGCTGCGCTGGCTCAACAAGCTGGCGGCAGTGCTTATGGTGATCGTCTCTACGCTGGTGATCTTTTGAACAAACGGATGGCCCTGATAATTAACGATTAACGATTAACGATTAACGATTAACGATTAACGATTAACGTTAACGAGTAGTCGGCCACGAATTTTTCCTGCGAGTACGTCGGCCCCGCTATTTATCGCCTCCGCTAAACTCATCTCATTGATCATACTTTCCAGTCGGTTTTTATCAAGGTCAGTCGCCAAGCGCTGCCACGCCTGTTCACGGGCAGCAAGCGGCGCCATAACACTGTCAATGCCATAAAGCGTAACGCCACGCAGAATAAAGGGCATTACGGTGGCGGGCAGTGCTGGGCTCTCGGCAAGGCCGCAGGCGGCAACAGCCCCGCCATAACACACTTGTGCGCAGGCATTGGCAAGGGTTTGTCCGCCAACAGCATCAATAACACCTGCCCAACGTTCTTTTTGCAGTGGTTTCCCGGCAGTACTCATTGTGTCTCGATCGATGCATTCACTGGCGCCCAGCGCCTCTAGATAGGCAGCTTCATGACCTTTACCCGTAGATGCCACCACTCGAAAGCCTTGAGCTGCCAACAGAGCTATGGCCACGCTGCCTACGCCTCCACTTGCGCCGGTCACAAGAATGTCGCCATCGGTTGGTTTGGTGCCGTGGTTGATCAGTGCATCCACGCACAGAGCAGCTGTATAACCGGCGGTGCCAATACACATGGCTTCGCGAGTTGAGAGCGCGTCGGGGAGTTTAATCAGCCAATCACCTTTGACTTGAGCGTACTGCGCCAAACCACCCCAGTGGCCTTCGCCCATACCCCAGCCGTTTACCACGACACGGTCGCCCACTTGCCAGCGCTGATCGCGGCTGCTCTCGACCACGCCCGCTAAGTCGATCCCGGGAACCAAAGGGTAGCTACGTATGATGGGCGCTGTTCCTGTTAGGGCCAGGCCATCTTTGTAATTGATCGTGCTGTAGTCAACGCGAACGAGCACGTCATTATCGGGAAGATCGTTGAGTTCTAGTGTCTCGAGGGCCACAGATTGCCCTGCTTCTGTTTGTCTGGCGATCAAAGCATTGAACATCGGTCTTTTCCCTTTAGCGTCGTTTAGAGATTTTGGTACCTAATGCCAGTACCCGTTTAAAAACCACAGACACCCATGGTCTCTGCGCTCACTATTCGTGTGAGAATCTGCTGCGAAGTTATTGCGCCATGCTGGGTCGGCAAATTCTAACGCCATTTCCGGCCCAGCGCGGGTAATGTATTACAAAAGGGTGAGGTCAGGAAATCCCGAGTGGACCTCGCATACGGCTTTCGCCGTTGCAGTTCAATTTGCTGCTGCAAGCTAACGGTGCCTGTGAATCAATCTAGAAGTTAACGCCAACGGTTACACCAATTACAGCTACTGTGTCATCAGCTACAAAATCCACCAGTGCATGGGGCGCAACGATTAAATCGCCAACTTCAAGCTCATATAAAACTCCCGTACGAAATAAAAACTCGCTGCCGGTTTCCGT
>JAQXAF010000138.1 GCA_029253085.1 Luminiphilus sp.
CCTTGTATCGTTATTTGAGGGTTAATTGCTGTAGCTAGCAAAAAAGCAGGTGTTTTTTTCTTGCTGGGATTTTGACTGTCTTTCAGGGAAGGGATGGTACCGGAGGACGGACTCGAACCGTCAAGCTTTTAAGGGCGGGGGATTTTGAATCCCCTGTGTCTACCAATTCCACCACACCGGCTTAAATCAAGCGGTCGGAGTATAGCAAGGCCAGAGCAAACGGCAATAAAATGCTGCGAAGGTTGTGTTATTACGTTATCCTGCCACGCAATTCGGACAGCTAGCGTTATAAAAGCATCCGCGACTGAGTATCTCAAGGGGAGAAAAGGCATGGCGATGAACCTGATTAAAAAAACCAATGAGTACAAAATCTTCAAGCGCGGCGACGAGCGCTTTGCCGTACAAGACGCGACTGGCAAGCCCGTTAACGGTGAAGAAAAAGTGAACATTTTACTGGCCGAAGAGCTGATCAAAGTCACATTGCCGGGGGCGGAGCCAGAGCCAGCAGAAGAAGCTCCAGCCGAGGAAGAAGCACCGGTTGAAGCAAGCGGGGACGATGAAGCCGCATCAGATGACGAGTCCGCAGACGCCTAATTACGGGGTCGCGACCGAAAACCGGCGATAGCCGGTTTTTTTGTGCCCAAATTTGCAGAGGTTCGGGGGTAAAGGCTATGCGGCGACAGGATTTTTACTACGACCTTCCTGAAGAGTTGATTGCTCAGGAGCCACTGCCTCAAAGAACCGGTTCACGACTCCTTGTTCTAGACGGAGCGACCGGCGACATCCAACACAGCCAGTTTAGTAGCTTAATAGATCGCCTTAAGCCCAACGACCTGTTGGTTTTTAACAATACGCGAGTTATCCCGGCCCGATTGTTCGGTGTTAAGCAGACCGGCGGTCGCGTTGAAATTTTGATTGAGCGGCTTCTAGAGGATGGCTCAGCGTTGGCCCACGTTCGGGCCAGCAAGTCGCCTAAGCCGGGTGCGGCTATTATGATCACCCCTGACGAACAATCCGATGCCACCGAATTTTCGGTTCGAGTTGAAGGCCGCCGAGATGCCTTATTTGAACTGATTGTTGATTCGGGCTCATGGCCGGAAATTTTGAAGACATGGGGACATATACCCTTGCCGCCCTACATTGAGCGCTCAGATGACGCTCAGGACCGCCAGCGGTATCAGACCGTATTTGCTCAACGCGATGGCGCGGTCGCGGCACCGACGGCAGGCCTTCATTTTGATGCTCACATGATCGCGGATATCCAGTCCCGAGGAATTAAAACGACAGAAGTCACCTTGCATGTTGGGGCGGGCACATTTCAGCCTGTGCGGACTGAAAATATTACCGACCATCGCATGCACAGCGAATGGTTAGAGGTGACCGACGAAGTCGTTGCAGCCGTTCAGCAGTGCCGAGAAAGTAAGGGTCGGGTGGTGGCGGTGGGGACTACCGCAGTTCGGTCCCTTGAAACAGCAGCACAAAGTGGCAAACTTCGACGCTTTTCGGGTGACAGCGATATATTTTTATACCCGGGTCAGCCCTTTAATGTTGTTGACGCCATGGTGACCAACTTTCACCTGCCCGAATCGACTTTGATTATGCTGGTGGCAGCTTTCGCAGGGCACAGAGAAACTATGTCTGCGTATCAGCAGGCAGTCGATCAGCGTTATCGTTTTTTTAGTTACGGTGACGCCATGTTTGTAACGGCGGGCCAATGCAGCAGATCTGGAGTTAGAGACGAGCTATGAAATTTGATATTCAAGCCCGTGATGGGCATGCCCGAACTGGTGAGCTTATTTTTGACCGTGGGAGCGTCGCGACTCCTGCGTTTATGCCGGTGGGAACGTACGGAACCGTTAAGGGCATGTTGCCCAGAGATATCGAAGCGATTGGCGCAGACATTATTTTAGGCAACACGTTTCATCTTTGGTTGAGGCCGGGAACTGAAGTGATTCAGCGCCACGGAGATCTCCATGATTTCATGGGTTGGCAGAAGCCAATATTGACGGACTCTGGTGGATTTCAAGTGTTCAGCTTGGGTGAAATGCGCAAGGTAGAAGAGCGTGGCGTCACCTTTCGTTCGCCGGTTAATGGTGACCGCGTTTTTTTAGACCCTGAGACTTCGATGGCGATTCAGCGGCAGCTGGGCAGTGACATCGTCATGATCTTCGATGAGTGCACGCCCTTTCCGGCGACTGAGCTAGAGGCTGAGCGATCGATGAAATTGTCCCTGCGCTGGGCGGCGAGGAGTAAGGCGGCTCATGGTGATAACCCGGCGGCGCTATTTGGAATAGTTCAGGGCGGTATGTATGAAGCGCTGCGCCTAGAGTCGATGGCGGGCTTGGTGGACCTTGATTTTGACGGTTACGCTATTGGTGGCTTGTCTGTGGGAGAACCCAAGGAGGATATGCTTCGAGTGCTCGATGGGGTGGCTAGTCAGTTGCCGGCAGAAAAGCCGCGTTATCTGATGGGCGTTGGGACCCCAGCCGATCTGCTCGAGGGCGTCATGCGAGGCGTGGACATGTTTGACTGTGTGATGCCGACTCGTAACGCGCGCAACGGCCATTTATTTACCCATCAAGGCGCGATTAAATTGCGCAACGCGCGGCATAAAGACAGCACTGAGCCTGTTGATCGATCATGCGATTGCTACACCTGCCAGAATTTCACCCGGGCTTACTTGCACCATCTTGATAAGTGCAACGAGATTTTGGGCTCCCAGCTCAACACCATTCACAACTTACGGTTTTACCAAAAGCACATGGCGGATATCCGTCAAGCTATCGGTGAGGGACGCTTGTCAGAGTTTGCAGACGATTTTTACCGCCGGCAATCCAACCCTGAACCTTAATACGTACAGGAACGAAACAGAAAAGGTGTCAGATTTGCCCATGGAATTATCAGCGCCAGCCTCTCCTTGTGTGTCTATTTGCGCCCTCGATGCCGACGGCACCTGCTTGGGCTGTTTTCGGACAGGGGATGAAATCACGGACTGGTTTATCGCCGACGATACGCGCAAGCGAGAAATTTTGCGCAACGCTGAGGTGCGGCGAAGTGAGTCCAGTAGCATCCAGCTACTTTGACAGTTGCTGCGCTGGGGTGCTCCTACTGGCTGGAAAAGCTGCAGTGCTCGAGCGCAGCGGTCCAAGATGATGCTCCCAGGTCAAAATCTGATCAATCTGCAGAGTCGGGCTCGGGTTTCTCAATAGGGATAATTTTCACTTTACTGAGTGTTCGTCCCTCAATCGCAAGCACTTGAATCAGGTAGCCGGGAATTTGAACGGCCACTTCTCCCGCAGGGAAGGCCTCCAAAGCCTCTAGGGCGAGACCGCTAATGGTCTTGGGCCCGTCTGTCGGCAAAGCCCAATTACGATGTCGATTGAGTTCCCTTATGTGCACCGTTCCAGAGCAGACGGTGCCGCCGTCGGGGTCGGTATGCATCTCCTCGCTATCTTCTATGAGGTTAGACGTGAACTCCCCCACAATCTCTTCAAGAATGTCTTCTAGGGTGACCAAGCCCAAGAGATCGCCATACTCATCGACCACAATGCCCAGTCGTAGTTTTTTGAGCTGAAATTGCCTGAGCTGGGTGTGTAATGGCGTATTTTCAGGTACGAAGTAGGGTGTCTGAAGTTCTTTTTTTAGTGTGTCTCGACACAATCCGCCCGATACCAACACGCGAGATAAGTCGCGCATATGCAGCACGCCCTGAAGGTTGTTGATATCTTCATGCCAAACGGGGAGTAAGGTGTGGGTGCTGCTTTGCAGGTGCTCCAGAATAATGTCATCGCTATCATCAAGATCAATGCCGAAGACTTCGCTGCGCGGCACCATAATATCGTCAACGGTGACCTGCTCAAGATCGAGGATGTTGGTCAGCATGCGTCGATGTCGGCTGGGTATCATAGTGCCCGACTCCGTCACGATAGTTCTTAATTCTTCTTGTGATAGTGCCTCATCATTTTGTAAATCGGGTCTGAAGCCCATTAATTTGAGGAGACCGTTGGTAACGCTGTTAATAGCCCAGACCAAGGGCATAAATAACTTGAGCAGGGGCAGTAAAATTAAGCTAAAGGGGAATGCCAGTTTCTCTGGATGCAATGCAGCCACCGTTTTCGGCGTGATCTCTGCAAAGATAAGAATGATAAGTGTCAGAGCAACCGTTGCTACGGCGATCCCTGCATCGCCGTAGAGGCGTATTGCGATCACGGTGGCAATAGCGGAGGCCAGTATGTTGACCAGATTGTTGCCGATGAGAATGATGCTGATCAGTTGATCGGGACGCTCCAGCAGTTTGCTGGCCCGACGGGCCCCTTTGTGGCCGTTGCCGATTAAATGTTTTAACCGGTAGCGGTTAAGCGACAGCATGCTGGTTTCAGAGCTCGAGAAAAAAGCCGAGACCAGAATCAGTGCAGCGAGTAGTGTAAAAAGAAGTCCCAGCGGGGCATCGTTCAAAGGGGCGATTCAGTCAAAAGTTAGGTTCTCCATGTTGGAGAAAAATAGCGCGGCTGACAAGCATTTCGCTGCGGCTGATTCCATTGTTATTTAGAGCAATAATTCAACGACCAGCTTGGAGCCAAAGAAACCAATCGCCATTAGGCCGTAGCCCAAAAAAACAAGGGATAAAGCCGTGCTGATTCGCAGGCCCCGCTGCCAATGAACGACGAGGGTTAGGGTAAGCAATGCCCAGGACAGTGTGGTGAGTACAGTTTTGTGCACCAGCTGTTGACCGAGAAGATCATCGACAAACAAGCCTCCCGATACGACTGCTACGGTTAACCACAGAACACCGGCGGCGAGCAATTCGAAAAACATTTGCCCCATCGTGTCCAGTGCGGGAAGCAGGCGTACGATCCCGCGGGTATTGTGGCTCCGTAAACGCTGGGTTTGTACCGAAAGAAGGGCACCTTGTAGTGAGGTTAAGGTCAGTACCCCAAAGGCCAGCAGTGAGCTTACAATATGCGCGAGCAGGCCACTCTCAAGACCTGCCAGTGGTTGCCCGGTCGGTGGCGCAAAAGCGCTAACGAGTACGGCTAGAGCCGAGAAAGGAAATGTGGCGATGATGACCATCTGCAACGGCCTAACGATTAGGCTGACGACAGTAATCATGCCCATGATCAGAAATATGAGTGACGAAATCTTATAAAACCCGAGATCTAGTACCCCTTTTTGCAGGTCCAATAAAAACAGGGCGAGGTGACAACACACGGCTAAAACGGCTAATGCACTCACATCCCAAGGTGCCCGGTGACGTCTTCCGTCTAGGGTCAGGAGTTGTCTTGCGGCTGCACCGACGTAGATCAATGCGGTTGTTACCGCGAGTGCAGACTGGAGTAGATCGGGAGTGGTCGTCAAAAAATCCTCGCTATGTGCCGACTTGGTGATTGGGTGCGTTTGCTTCAGCACGTATACTACGCCCTTTATCACCGTTTGAGGCGTCTCTTAAGGCGCAATTCGAGGTTCCATGTTTGAAGGATTAAGCGATCGTCTGTCGGCCAGCTTGAAGAGCATGTCTGGCAAGTCCAGGCTGACTGAAGACAATATTCGGGACACGCTGCGTGAAGTACGCATGGCGCTGTTAGAGGCCGACGTGGCGCTGGAGGTCGTAAAATCCTTCACTGAGGCGGTCAAGACGCGCGCCGTCGGGGCCGAGGTGGCACAAAGCCTAACTCCAGGTCAGGAATTTCTGAAGATTGTTCAGGCAGAGCTGACTCAAACGATGGGCAGTGCCAACGAGGCACTGGCTTTGAATGCGCAGCCTCCTGCCGTCGTCATGGTGGCAGGCCTACAAGGGGCAGGAAAAACGACCTCTATTGCCAAATTGGCGCGTTATTTGATGGAGCGCGAGAAAAAGTCGGTTGCTGTGGTGTCGGCAGATGTGTACCGCCCTGCCGCGATAAAGCAACTGGAGACCCTAGCCTCTGAAGTGGGGGCGCGTTTCGAGCCATCTTCCGGCGAGGAGAAGCCGGTCGCCATTGTAAATCGTGCGCTTGAGAATGCGCGGCTTAATTTTACCGATGTTTTGCTGGTGGATACGGCCGGCAGGCTGGCGATTGATGACGCCATGATGGCTGAAATTCGTGAGCTCCATGCCGCGGTCACGCCAATTGAGACGCTGTTTGTCGTTGACGCCATGATGGGGCAAGACGCCGTGATGACGGCCCGGGCCTTTGGTGAGACGTTGCCGCTGACGGGGGTCATTTTAACCAAGGTCGATGCTGATACCCGCGGGGGTGCTGCATTATCGGTACGGTCAGTCACAGGCAAGCCCATTAAGTTTTTAGGGGTAGGTGAAAAAACCGATGCCCTCGACCCGTTTCACCCGGATCGATTGGCCTCGCGTATTTTGGGTATGGGCGACTTGCTGTCGTTAATTGAGGATGCCGAGCGCAAGGTTGATCAGAAAAAAGCTCAGCGACTGGCCAAAAAAGTGCAAAAAGGTGGTCGGTTCGACCTTGAGGATTTTCGTGAGCAGCTTCAGCAAATGAAAAATATGGGCGGCATTGGTGCGATGATGGAAAAAATGCCCGGCATGGGCAATATGGCGGCGATGGCGCAGCAAAACGTTGATCTAAAGCAGTTTGCGCGGATGGAGGCCATGATTGACTCCATGACGCCCTTTGAGCGCCGCAAGCCCGAAGTTATTTCTGGCGGGCGTAAAAGGCGAATAACGCGCGGTTCGGGCACTCAGGTACAGGATTTAAATCGATTGCTAAAACAGCACAAGCAAATGCAAAAAATGATGAAAAAAATGAAGGGCGGCGGTATGCAGAAAATGATGCGCGGTCTGGGCGGTATGATGCCCCCTGGTGGTGGCATGCCGGGGGGTGGTTTTCCACCCCGTTGAGGTGGTTTCTCGGCCTAGTAATAGCTAAGATTTTACTGTATTCTCCGCACCCTTCTATTTCAGGAACAGGACACATTGGTCTTGGGTCCTGTAAAAAATTTTACTGAGGAATCAACAAGATGGTAGTTATTCGACTGTCACGAGGCGGGTCCAAAAAGCGGCCATTTTATCAGGTCACCGTTACCGATCATCGACGTTCACGCGATGGGCGCTTTATTGAGCGTGTCGGTTTCTTTAATCCGGTGGCTCGAGGCCAAGAAGAGCGCCTGCGATTGGATCTTGAGAAGATTGCGTCTTGGGTCGCTAAAGGTGCTCAGGTATCGCCTAGAGTTAAGGCGCTGATGAAAGACGCCGCTGCGACTCAGTCTGAGGCCGCAGCTGCCTAAGACTGACCTAAAGAGGCTGTCAGTCCTGTGACGGAGTCGCTGGTACTGGCGGAGATCTTAGGTGCCCATGGCATCAAGGGCTGGGTAAAGCTTAGGCCCCTGGTAGAAGATCCTGCCTTTTTAGAAGGGCTCGAGGGTTTAGTTTTGGCCTCTGGTCCAAAAATGCGACAGGCGGCTTCGCGTGGCGCTAAAATTACCAACCTAAGGCCCCAGGGCCGCGGGTGGGTAATACAGCTTTCTGGGGTTGAAGATCGAACCCAAGCAGAAGCTCTTAGGGGCATGGTATTGCGTGGATCTGCGGCGCTCTTACCTGACCTAGAGGAAGGTGATTTTTATTGGCGTGATCTTGAGGGGTTACGTGTGTGGTGTGAAGCTCCAGATGGGCTTTGCCTGCTGGGAGAGATAGACCATTTATTGGAGACCGGTGCAAACGATGTCCTAGTGGTGCGGCCTTGTGAAGGCAGCATGGACGATAAAGAGCGGTTAATACCGTGGTTAGTCGACGATGTGGTGCGGTCGGTGGATAGGGAGGCTGGCACGGTCCATGTGATGTGGTACACCGATGTCTGAGGTTCAGCACAGGTTTGCTGTGGTGACGCTGTTTCCAGAAATGTTTAGCGCCATCAGCGACTGGGGTGTGACGGGTAGGGGCCTTCGAGATCATCTTTGGTCTATGTCGTTACACAACCCACGAGATCAGGCGACAGATCGTCACGGAACAGTAGACGATCGGCCTTACGGGGGCGGCCCCGGCATGGTGATGCAGGCGCCGTTGCTCGACAAGGCAGTGCAATCGGCTAAAACTGCGCTGGGAGGAAAAGCCAAAGTGGTGGCTATGACGCCTCAAGGGCAACGGTTTACAGATAGCCTGGCAAGAGAGTTATTGGCTGATGACGCAACGATTTTTGTTTCGGGGCGTTACGAAGGAATAGATGAGCGCTTCATAGAGCGCTCGGTCGATCACGAAATTTCTGTGGGAGATTTCGTGGTAAGTGGCGGAGAGTTACCGACCATGTTGGTGATCGACGCGATGGTGCGATTGATTCCTGGTGTGCTAGGCCACAGCGATTCTGCGGAAGAAGATTCTTTCGCTAATGGATTGTTGGACTGTGCTCACTATACCCGACCCGAGACTTATGAGGGGCGGGCGGTGCCGGCGGTACTTCTGAGCGGCGATCATGGTGCAATTGCACGTTGGCGCAGGGCTCAGTCGGTTCGCAGGACGTTGGATCGACGACCGGATTTGCTTAACCCTGACGGGGTTTTGGCGGAGGATTGGCAGCTCCTTAGAGAGTGGGGGCTGGATTGAAAACGAGCAGTACAGAAAACTACGCGGCAACGGCCGCCGCCGCGCAAATTGCGCAGCTCAATGGGAGAGTGTGATGAGCACCAATAAAATCATTTCGGAAATCAATGCCGAACAAATGACCAAGGAAATTACTGACTTCGCTCCCGGCGATACGGTGGTTGTTCAGGTCAAAGTGAAAGAAGGGACACGAGAGCGCTTGCAGGCCTTTGAGGGCGTCTGCATTGGAAAGCGTAACCGTGGCTTGAACTCTGCTTTTACGCTGCGCAAGATTTCGCACGGTGTGGGTGTTGAGCGAACATTTCAAACCTACAGCCCTTTGTTAGACAGCATTTCTGTCAAGCGTCGTGGCGATGTGCGCCAGGCTAAGCTCTACTATTTGCGCGAGCGCAGTGGTAAGGCAGCGCGTATTAAGGAAAAGCTCTCTCGTTGAGTTTGTTGCAAGACGGGGTGATTTGAAGTGCCCGCGTCCTCTGCAATAGAGCGTTATCTCGATAACCTATGGATGGAGCGAGGGTTGAGCGAAAACACCCTCGCGGCCTACCGTCGCGACCTCTCGCTATATGAAGAATGGCTAGCTGATCAAACGGCTGAGTCCTTGCTGACAGCGGGCGCAAGCCAGATTCAATCCTATTTAGGCCTTAAACTTCGGCAGGGCGCTTCACCGCGGTCCAGTGCTAGGTTTCTATCCGCCGCCCGTAGTTTCTATCGTTGGGCTCTCCGAGAGGGCCATATTGTCGATGACCCCACTCTGCGTATTGAAAGCCCCAAACAAGGGCGTCCATTGCCGAAGTCGCTGTCAGAAACCGATGTTGAAGAGCTGCTCAGCGCCCCTGACCTTGAATTGGCGCTGGAATTTCGTGATCGGACGATGCTAGAAATTCTTTATGCCTGTGGTTTGCGGGTTTCAGAACTGGTGGGTCTACAGGTCGAACAGGTGGGTCTCAATCAAGGTATCGTCAGAGTTCTGGGTAAAGGCGGCAAAGAGCGACTTGTGCCAATGGGTGAGGAGGCTCTGGATTGGTTGACCCAGTACATGCGGGGACCGCGAATCGAGCTGCTCAGGGGCCATTCTAGCAATGTTCTTTTTCCATCTAATCGATCTCGGGAGATGACTCGCCAGACCTTCTGGTATCGTATTAAACTGTATGGGGAGCGCGCTGGCATACAAGCCCATCTGTCACCGCACACGCTACGACACGCTTTTGCCACGCACCTGTTAAATCACGGTGCTGATCTTAGGGTGGTACAGATGCTGTTGGGTCACAGTGACCTTTCAACGACGCAGATTTACACCCATGTGGCTAGACAGCGCATGCAAGAGTTACACGAACACCACCACCCAAGGGGCTAGTGGCTTTCGCCCCACAGTTCTCAACCATAGAATGGAATGCAAAGAATATGAGTAAAGTGGCTTGCAGTGGTACAACTTTGGACGCACAGGCATTTAAAGCTTCGGCTAGGGTAAGCACTGCGCTGCTAGTGCTGATTTCCGTGTTGGCCGCTGCTTTCGTTAATGCTGAGACCTACAGTTCGAACCCGCACAAAGCGCTGGAAGAGAAAATCAGCGCTGCCCTCAGTGCTGGTGGCAATGCCCCGGTGAAAGTTCAGGATGTCAAAAAAACCCCGGCGACAGGATTGGTCGAGGTAACCCTAGACAATGGCTTGGTGTTGTATGCCACCGAGCAAGGCGATCACTTTGTGGTCGGTGATCTCTACGCGATACGTTCAGATGGCCTTGTTAATCTTGCCGAGGAAAAACGCGAGCTCGATCGTGCGGCCTTGATTGATGGTGTCGATCTGGCTCAAATGATTGTATTTACTCCCGAAGGGGAGACGCGTGACTACATCACGGTCTTTACTGACGTGACCTGTTTTTATTGCCAAAAATTACATCAGGAAGTTGCCGACTTAAATGCCATGGGCATAGAAGTGCGCTATTTGGCCTATCCGCGGGGAGGTCCTGATTCGGAGGGTGCGCTTAAGTTGACAACAGCGTGGTGTGCCGATGACCCACAAAAAACATTGACTCAGATGAAGGCCGGGGTGGCGCTGCCGATGGCCGATTGTGAGAGTTCGCCAGTTACTGAACAGTTCCAATTGGGTGCTGCTATTGGTGTGCGTGGGACGCCCGCCATTATCACCAGCAGCGGGCAAATGATTCCTGGGTATAAGCCAGCAGCCGAGTTAGCTGCTGTTCTGGGTCTACAATAGCCATCGCAAAAACTTTAAGGTCTGACAGCAACGGAATCTGGAGTACCGAAACGTTGAACCACAACTTCCAACGCATAGATCGGCTGCCGCCGTACGTCTTTAATATTATTGGTGAGTTAAAAACTGCGGCGCGCGCTCGCGGGGAAGATATCATCGATTTTGGTATGGGTAATCCCGACCAACCCACCCCCAGTCACATCGTCGATAAGCTCGCTGATACCATCCATCGCGGCGATACCCACCGCTACTCGCAGTCAAAAGGCATTCCACGTTTGCGTAAAGCGATTTGCGACTGGTATGAGCGTCGTTACGATGTGGTGCTCGACCCTAACAGTGAAGCCATTGTTACCATGGGGTCGAAAGAAGGGCTGGCGCATCTGGCCTTGGCGACAACCAGCACGGGTGACTCGATTTTAGTGCCCAACCCGTCTTACCCGATTCACCCTTACGGGTTTGTGATTTCTGGTGCAGATTTGCGCCATGTACCCATGTCCGATGAAGCCACTTTTTTTGAGGAGCTCGAGCGGGCAATTCGCAACAGTTACCCGAAGCCGAAGATGCTCGTGCTCAATTTTCCATCAAACCCTACGGGCCACTGTGTGGAGTTAAGTTTTTTCGAAAAAGTGATTGCTGTTGCTCGGGAAGCCGGTATTTGGGTCGTGCACGATCTTGCCTATGCTGATTTATGTTTCGACGGTTATGTGGCCCCCAGCATTTTGCAAGTTGAGGGCGCCAGAGATATCGCTGTTGAATTTTTTACGCTGTCTAAAAGCTACAATATGCCCGGTTGGAGGGTTGGGTTTTGTTGTGGCAACCCGGAGCTCATTGCCGCACTCACGCGCATTAAATCTTATCTAGATTACGGTATCTTTACCCCAGTCCAGGTGGCTGCTATCGCGGCACTCGAGGGCGATCAACAGTGTGTTTCAGATATCTGTGACATGTACTGCAGTCGCAGAGATGTGCTTTGCCAGGGGCTCAATGAGGCGGGTTGGCCAGTCACTCCGCCCAAGGCGACAATGTTTGTCTGGGCACAAATTCCCGAGGCTTTCAGGCATATGGGATCTCTGGAGTTCAGTAAACTGCTGCTGGCAGAGGCTGGCGTTGCAGTGTCTCCAGGTATTGGTTTTGGAGAATATGGAGAGGGGTACGTGCGCTTTGGTCTGATCGAAAACGAGCACCGCACGCGCCAAGCATTGCGAGGTATTAAGAAGGTACTTCGCGGTGGCCCTCCCAAAGATAGCAGTGGGGCTTGAGGGCTATGAGTAGTCTGAAAATTGGAATCTGTGGGTTGGGGACTGTTGGCAGCGGCGTCGTCAATATTTTCAATGCGCATCACGGTCTCATCCAGCAACGCTGCAACAACGACCTGCAATTGATGCACATAGGGGCGCGTCGAGATAATCCTGACTGCGATAGCAGCAGTTACCGCGTGAGCCGCGACATATTTGAGGTCGTTCGCGATCCTGAAGTGGATGTCGTGGTGGAATTAATCGGTGGCACCACCGTGGCTCGGGATCTGGTTACGCAAGCCATCGAAGCTGGGAAACATGTCGTGACTGCCAATAAAGCGCTGATTGCAGAGTTTGGCAACGAGCTGATTGCCTTGGCAGAGCAAGCCCACGTCGCGCTGAGATTCGAGGCGGCTGTTGCCGGCGGTATTCCGATCATCAAGGTGTTGCGCGAGTCACTTGCAGCCAATGTTGTCAGTGGTGTGGTGGGCATCATCAACGGTACAGGCAACTTCATTTTGACAGAAATGGCCAATGCAGGTCGCAGTTTTGACGATGTACTGGCAGAGGCGCAGGCGCTGGGATACGCAGAGGCCGATCCAACCTTCGATATTGATGGAACCGACGCCGCGCACAAGCTGGTGATATTGGCATCCCTCGCCTTTGCTATACCGTTAGACGCCAATGCTCCCGTTATGGAGGGCATTGATACTGTGACTCCTGAAGATCTTAATTTCGCTAAAGAGCTGGGCTTTTGCGTTAAGCATTTGGGGATTGCAAGGCGCTGCGGTGACGCGATTGATTTACGGGTTCACCCCACGCTGATTCCAACAAATCGCCAAATAGCGCGGGTCGATGGCGTTCTCAATGCCGTCATGATTGAGGCCGATGCTGTGGGTGAAATTGTACTGACAGGGCCTGGAGCGGGATCCTTGCCGACGGCATCGTCGGTATGCAGTGACTTGATGGATTTGGGTAAAGCTCTCAACCACTCCAAGGTCGACCCAGCGCCGATACTGGGCGTACCCAGCGATCAGCTTCAGGCACTGCCTTTGGTGCCTCGACATGAGGTTGCTGGTGTTTGGTATTTACGTCTAGTAGTCGCGGACCGCCCAGGTGTTATGGCGGAAATAACCGGTTTATTGAGCGCCCGCGGCATAAGCATTGAGCAGCTGATTCAGCGCCCCCCAGCCGAGGGATCTAGTCATGTGACGGTAGTTTTACTTACGGACTCCATAGTGTGTGGTCATCTCGACTTGGCAATCCTTGATATAGAATCCTTGCCATCGCTTAGTGGTTCGGTAGTGCGACTTCGGGTTGAGAGCTTTAAGGAGGCTTGAGTTGCCGATTAATTATATAAGCACCCGTGGTGGTGCACCCGCCCTCAATTTTGAAGGGGTACTGCTAGCGGGACTTGCTGCGGATGGCGGGTTGTATGTGCCCGAGCAATTGCCGAAGTTCTCAAGTGATCAGATCAAGGCCATGCGGGGTATGGACTATCCCTCGCTGGCTTTTGAAATTCTTAAGCCCTTTGTTGAAGGGTCTATTGAGTTTGGTGATTTACGTCGGTTGATTGACGAGGCTTATGGAACCTTTCGCCATGACGCCATCGCGCCATTGGTGCAGGTCGAACACAACCAGTGGGTCCTTGAACTCTTCCATGGGCCAACCCTCGCTTTTAAAGATTTTGCGCTGCAGCTATTGGGTCGCCTTTTAGATCACGTTCTTGAGCGCAGGCAAGAGCGCGTCGTGATTATGGGTGCAACGTCGGGGGACACCGGCTCTGCCGCAATTGAGGGGTGCAGACACTGCGAATTTATTGATATTTTTATCTTGCATCCTAACGACCGTGTATCCGAGGTACAGCGCCGCCAGATGACCACGGTGCTGGGTGAAAACATCCACAACCTTGCCATTGAGGGTAACTTTGACGATTGCCAGGCAATGGTTAAAGCCAGCTTTGTGGCTGAGCCCTTCCTGCCGGATGGGCGAGCGTTAGTTGCCGTCAATTCAATAAACTGGGCCAGAATTATGGCGCAGATTGTGTATTATTTTTATGCGGCTCTCGCCCTTGGCGCGCCCGAGAGAACCGTCAATTTCTCGGTACCCACCGGTAACTTTGGCGATATTTTTGCGGGGTATTTGGCCCGCAGTATGGGGTTGCCGATAGACCAACTGGTGATTGCGACAAACCGTAACGATGTTCTTCATCGCCTCCTCAGTTCTGGGGAGTACGCTAAGCTCACGCTGGAGCAGTCTATTTCTCCAAGTATGGATATCACGGTGTCCTCAAACTTTGAGCGCCTTATGTTCGACCTTTATGATCGCGACGGCGCTGTTGTTAGCCAACTGATGCGTGACTTTCAAGAGGGCTCCATTCAACTGTCCGATACGGCAATGTCCAAGGCACGAGAGTTGTTTAGCAGTTACTGCGTTTCCGATGACGAGACCTGTGAGGAAATTGCAGCTGTCTGGGCGCAGTGTGGCTATCTACTCGATCCACACAGTGCCATTGGCACCCGAGCGGCAAGAGCTTGCCTGCGTGATACCACGCAACCTATGGTTACCCTTGCCACGGCGCACCCCGCCAAGTTTCCCGCGGCCATTCAAAACAGTGGCATCGCTCAGGCTCCCGAATTACCTGCTCATTTATCTGACCTGTTTGATCGCCCCGAGCGCTTCACGGTGCTGCCCAACGGTTTAGCGGCCGTTCAGCAACACATGGTCGATTGCATTGCAAAGTAATGCCTCCAGAGCTTAAAAAACGCGTCATGCCGGTGACCCCAGCGATGGCATCTTCCGGATTGTCGCCACTATTACAGCGTTTGTATGCCAATCGTGGTGTGACGGCTCCAGACGAAATCGATCTAGCATTGAAGGGGCTATTAGCGCCAAAGCTGTTACGGGGCGTGGCCGAAGCAGCGGAGCTTTTGGCAGATGCTATCGAAGGTGAGGCCAGAGTCGTTATTGTTGGCGATTTTGACGCCGATGGCGCCACCAGTTCAGCACTCGCAGTATCGGTACTGCGTCAGATGGGATTGCGGGAGGTGTCTTATCTTGTTCCCAATCGCTTTGAATATGGTTACGGCCTGTCTCCAGAGATCGTTGCTTTGGCAGCGGATCGCGAACCCGATCTCATTGTCACTGTCGATAACGGTATCTCCAGTCTTGCAGGCGTAGCAACGGCGCAGGGCCTGGGAATCAGTGTGCTCATCACCGACCACCATTTACCGGGCGATGAGCTGCCAGCGGCAGATGTCATTGTGAATCCCAATCAGCCCGGGTGTCCGTTTCCCAGCAAGTCTCTCGCTGGGGTGGGTGTCATGTTCTACGTGCTCACGGCT
>JAQXAF010000128.1 GCA_029253085.1 Luminiphilus sp.
AGATTATCGGCCAGTATTAAAGACAGTGAACCGGGAATCAAACTGGAAATTCGATACGCCTGCACATGCACTGAATTACCAAAGCCCAACTCTTCGTCGGGTAAAAGCTCGCGGCGATAAGCATCGATAGCCACATCTTGAGTAGCACTGAGTACGGCAATGATGACAGCCAGCGTCGCCACCCATGCTGTTTGAGTTAAAGGGTCGATACTTCCCAACAAACCGATCGTCACAATCAAAGCGACTTGCGCTAGCAGCATCCAACCTCGGCGCAGGCCCAGCGGTAACTTAACGCGATCCATTAGCGGCGCCCACAAAAACTTCCAGGTGTAGGGCAACCCGACAAGGGCAAACAGGCCGATCTCAGTCAGCGACACCCCAGAATCGCGTAGCCACGCAGGAACCAGCTGAATCAACAGGTATAGAGGCATACCCGAGGCGAAACCTGTAAACACACAAATCAGCATTCGCCGATTTAAGATGGCGCCCCAAGTGCTTTGTGCGGTTTGCGATCTGCTACTAGTGGACATGGTCCTCCGGATCGTCGGCAAATGAAATTTCTGTGACTGTCACACTAGGGTATTATGCACCGCATGAGTCTGTCCGACGAAAACTTAATCATTGATTGCCCCGTGCTTTCCGATGCGGCTCCGGTTGTCGTAGGCGGCGTTGGTGGCAGTGGTACTCGAGTGATCGCACAGCTCTTACAGTCTTTAGATTTTGACATGGGCTCAGACCTCAACGAATCGCTCGATGACCTGGGCTTCACGGCACTGTTTAAGCGGCCCAGTCTGTGGCCACTACCAGATCATATATCGCAGCTAAATGAAGCACTAGAGGTCTACCTCACCTCGAGAGGGCATAAGAGCCCATCATGGATATCCCAGGCGCATCAGAACGCTAGAGTTGCTGAACTCCTAGAAAGCATCCGCCAAAACAATGAGTGGTTAGAAACTGGAAGTTTAAGTGACCGAGAGCAATTTCTAGCAGCATTCCGCCAGCCAACACCACTGTGGGGCTGGAAAGAGCCAAACGCTCATATACTCCTGCCCTTTTTGATGGCCGCGTTACCCAACATGAAGTATATCCATGTCACTCGTCACGGACTGGATATGGCGCACAGCAGTAACCAGACTCAAATGAAAATATGGGGTCCGCACCTCCTTGGGCGCGCTGTCGACATTGACTCATCAACGGACTCGCTGGCCTTTTGGTGCAACTCCCATAGGCGCCTACTCGAACTCAGAAAGCAGTTTTTTAATAGAGTGTTGGTGCTCCCCTTTGAAAGCTTGTTCTCAAAAGTGGATTCAACACTCACCCAACTTTGTAAGTTTTTGGAAAGCCCCGAGACCTTTCACTCAGCAACAATCGCCGCTGCAGACTTACGACAGCCACAAAGCCTAGGCCGCTACAGGCACCATCCTCCTATCAGCTTGTCGTCGGACGATCGCGAAATATTACGCCACCTGAATTATACCATTGAGGGCTACGACTGCGAGCAACACCGCCAATGAATACTATCGGTATAGTCTCGTTGAACCCTGTCGCCATGCCCTCTGAGTTGCTTGGAGACATTTTCCTGGGCTGTGACCTTAGATATCCTTACTGGTCCATCATCGAGCCAATGAGACTGTCGAAGGCCACCCCATCGATTTCAATGGTATCTAGCGGAGCTAAAGACAGGATGTGTTCTTGATAGGCGTCCGCTCTAAAACGTTTCTCAATCTCGGCAACCAGAGAAGACCGTACCTCCTCAAAACTTCTCGTTCTAGAGGGTGTTACAGACTCAAGCTTTAAAAGATGAAAGCCAAACCGGCTCTGTACCACTTCACTGATGTCGCCGATCTGATCTATATCGAACAACGCGTCGCGTACTGACTGGTCAACGTTTTCTGCATCACTGGCTATGCCCTGACTCAGGCGACCGCCACGGGTTTTACTGCCCGGATCTTGAGAGAATTCAATTGCCATATTTGCAAATGAATCGCCGTTTAAAATACGTTTCTTCAATGCCTCTAAGGTAGCCACTGCCTCCGTCTCTTCAGCACAGCCCTCGGTGCAAAGTAGCAAGATGTGGGATGCCTCACGGATTTCTGGTATCGGTGCAATTTCACTCTTCGACACCTTATATCGTTCTGCAGCCAAAGCTTCAAAATCAGGAAGCGCTAATTGATCTTGAAACAACTGTTGGTCTAGCTGCCGTGCAAACTCCAATTGCTGAAAATAAAATTGGTAGTAGGTGGCTGGATCGTCCTTTGCGTCAAGGGCCTCTAGCCTCGCAAGTATTTTTTTAGATACGAGAAGATTGACAAAAAACTCGTAGCGAGATGCCTCGTCTGTTTTGGCACCTTCGCGGACTGGAGGGGGCGATGCAGCCAAAGCAAACTCTACCTCTTCTTTAGATAAAGTCAGGTCACCGTCACTAACGATAGTCTGAGCCGCAGCTACATTCAGCACCAACAGCAGCCCAAAGGTAATAAAGTTTTTCAATGTTAAGCCTCTCTTAAACTCGTCAAATTTAGGTAAAAAAAAACCGGCCCGAAGGCCGGTTCTCAATCATAACTCTAACTTAGCGTCGTGCAGTGCCTGAAGAGTTGATCGTTGAGTGCTCAACCATTCGACCGTAGTTACCGGCCTGCTCAGCGAACGTACGCTGCCAGACAGCGAAGCCAACAACACCGACATCTGATGCATCGGTAGCAGTAAAGCTTCCTACACCTGCTTGGCCCAATAGAGCCGCAGGATCGATGTTAGCATCATCCGTGCCGGTAAGGTTCCAACGCGCAGGAGCGGCATTTGATGACTGAATATCCAGTCGGCCCCAACCACGATCAGAATCTGCGGGTGGTGTTACTGACAACTTCAGGTCAGACATAACAGCTGTGCTTGAATCAGCATCGCCGAAAGCAATCACGTTCACTTCGTATGGCAAAACAACCGTAATATCTGGATCACTTGGCTCACCAGATGAGCCACCAGGTGAGAAACCAAGCTCTTCATCGACAGTATCTGGAGGTGTTTCTGTACCAGCAAGTGACAACTCCTCACGATCCCAAAGATTCATGTTAGAACCGGAGATCAAAGAACCGCCATCAACGTTTGAAGCGACAACCAGTGGTAGTTGGTTACGGTCAGAGCCACCCGCTGCACTGTAAGCTCCAACAGCAGCAGTCCACCCAGCAGCTTCAGCTAGCGCTGTTATGGCAGAAGCCTGCGCCTCAGTTAGCCCACAAACAGCATTAGCCGTAACGTTAGCCTCTGTATAACCAGCGTAGACATCACAAATTGGGTTGGTCATGACATATTGACCAGGCAGAGTAACCACCCAATCAGCATTCACCGTACCGTCTGCTGTACTAAACGCAGCCCAGTCGTTTGCAATCGCATCTGAATCGATAGCGTTTGCAACGCCAGCCCACATGCTACCGTCTATCATTGACGCATCAATCGCATCTGCTCGAGTAGTAGAACCCGAAATCGATGAAGCGTAGGCGCCGTAAGCCAAGTTGGGCAGCTCAAAGTTCAACGGATCGTAGTTCAACAGACCATCAGTACCGAAGCTCAGTGGCTGCTGGTTGGTCATCATAGCGGCAGCAGCAAAGCTCTCGATGTGGACAGCGTTATCACCCGCTTCCAAACCGCCCGATGGATCGGTCAGCATGAAAGAGACCTTCAGTGCGTTGTCGTCTGAATCAACGTAGCTGCTCAAGTTGGTTGCACCCGTAGCGCCACAAGCCGTAGATGCTGCGGCTGAAGCACAAGCTGCGTTAGAAGTCAGATTAGACGTGTGCGTTCCACGCACTGACGCGGTACCAACAGAGCCTGCGGCTACACGATAAAAGTTCTGACGAACTGAAGCACAATCAGCTGGCGTGCCTTTCGCGTGCTTTGCAGCAACGGCAATAGGCTCGAGCTCAGTTGCAGTCTGAGCCATCGCGATGATTTCAACATAACCTTC
>JAQXAF010000142.1 GCA_029253085.1 Luminiphilus sp.
GCCCCAAGCGTAAAACCTTCAGGTACAATCCGCGGCCTCAATAATGAACGGAGAAGCGGTGTGGATCTGACGAATAAAGTAATTGCTGTTACCGGTGGGGCTCAAGGTCTAGGTTTTGCTATGGCTAAAGGGATTGCCGAACGTGGAGCCCGTCTGGCCTTGATCGACATGAACGCTGAACCGTTAGAGCAGGCGGCTGCGAACCTTCGAGAGTTGGGCGGCGAAGTTGCTACCTTTGTCGCTAACGTTGCCGATGAAGACAGCGTAATTGCGGCCTTCGACGGCATTATTGATCAGTTTGGAACGCTGCAGGGCCTCATCAACAACGCAGGTATTACTCGCGATGGATTGATGCTCAAGGTTAAAGACGGTGAAGTCACCGATCGAATGAGCCTGTCTCAGTGGCAGATGGTGATCGACGTGAATCTGACCGGTGTATTCCTCTGTGGTCGCGAAGCGGCGACGCGCATGATTCAGGCCCAGTCTGAGGGTGTGATTATCAATATTTCGAGTATTTCTCGTGCAGGAAACTTCGGTCAGACGAATTACTCGGCCACCAAGGCAGGTGTTGCGGCAATGGCGGTCACTTGGGCCAAGGAGCTGGCGAGGCACAACATACGCACCGGCGCTATTGCTCCCGGGTTTATGGCCACCGAAATGGTTGCCAGCATGAAGCCCGAAGCTTTAGAGAAAATGGCCTCGGGTATTCCTCTTAAGCGTTTGGGAGAGCCTGCAGAAATTGCTCAAATGGCGGTCGCCATTCTCGAGAACGATTATATTTCAGGGCGAGTTTTTGAGGTGGATGGGGGGCTGAGGTGGTAGCCCAAGAAAGTAGGTTATAGCAACTAAAGCGCTCCGAGTTCGAGGTACTCCGGGCATTGATCCCGGACTATATCAACGTTTTAATCAGGCAGACCATATACACACGCCATCTGGATCTTCGACTTGGATGCCAAAGTAGTCCTTCGCCGCGGCCTTAGCGGCTTGCACCGCTACGAGCTCACTGTTGTAGGAGCCGAGTTCTTCCCAAGTTACAGATATTTTGTCTCTAAGAAACTTCACCTTATACATTGAGTATCACCTCACGTTGTAACTGAACCCTCGATTCTCTGCACATTATGCCCGCTGAATCAAATACGGGAGTCAGTGATAGCTTGACAGAGTTCAGTATGCACGCAAACTCGTCGAATGCTTGCCGTTGTGTGAAAAATGCTAAAAAGCCGATCTATAGGTGGTCGATGACAATGATACTGACATTGTCAGTGGCTTGTCGATCAAGCGACAGGTCCAGCAGTTGTTGAGCAGCAGGTTCGGGCCCCTGCTGACGGTTGAGCACAGATTCAATTTCCCAATCGGGCACAACTTTGTTGAGTCCATCAGAACATAAACAAAATCTGTCACCTGGCTGAGTTTTATCTTCGTGCCGCTCGGGAGTAAAAACGCTCGCCCCCACGGCAGTA
This sequence comes from Luminiphilus sp., assembly GCA_029253085.1. Classification (GTDB taxonomy): domain Bacteria; phylum Pseudomonadota; class Gammaproteobacteria; order Pseudomonadales; family Halieaceae; genus Luminiphilus. The sequence continues at coordinate 1,461 of JAQXAF010000142.1, forward strand.
GTCAGTGCTTCGGCATCTTGAGCGCTGCGCGCATCCTCTCGATTGAATCCCTGCGCACGAATCAGCTCATTGGCAACGGTATGGTCTGTGGTCAGCTGAGTTAACTGGCCTTCTCGCAATCGGTAGGCCCGGCTATCTCCGGCCCAAAAAATGCCTAGGTTATTGCCGTCGATAACCATAACAACCACAGTGCTGCCGATGATCGTCTGTTCAGATATCTCTTGCGCCTTTGAAATCAGGTGCTGGCTAGTTTGCTCGAGAACTCGTTGAATACTGTTAAGTTGCCCGCCAACATGGGCTTCGTGGGCCAGTGTCATATCGAGTAAGGATGAAATTACTGCCTGACTGGCGTAGTCACCGCGTGCGTGGCCTCCCATGCCGTCGGCAACCGCCCACAGTCCTTGTCCAGGGAGGCTAACAACCGCATCTTCGTTGTGGTCGCGTACCATGCCGGTGTGGCATAGCTCGTAAGATTGGATTTTAAAAGGCTTCATAGATCTAAACGCTGTCCGTGCGGTCAATCACATACCATCCTTGCTCACTCCACGAGCCACTGATCATTGCTGAAAACTGATGGGTATCAGGGAGCTGACGAGTCAGTAGTACTGAAGGGTGTAGCGATTGAGACCCGAGTCCCCACCACATTGCATAGGTTCCCAATTGATGGCTGAGCATTTGATCGGAAAGATGGGCTGTGAAAAAGCCACTGGGACTGCCGAAGCCCTGATAGCACCAGCTTTCGCCAAAACCGAGTTCAGGGCTCCGGGGTAGGGGTTCGCCTAGTTCGGGTTCATCGATGGCATTTACAGCCTCGAGGATCGATTCCACTGGCCGTGTTGCCGCCTCAAATGTGTCTAGGATTTCCTTTTCTATCGCGCGCATCCAGGGTTCAGAGCGCATCGCGAGTAGAAAAGGATTGGTGGCTGTGGGGTACTCCCGGGCAAAGGTCACCGGAAAGGTTCGACCAACGCTATCAGAGCTTGGTGAAATACACCCAAGCCAGCAAGTATCACCGATAACACCAGGCGCCAGCACAAAGCGCCAAATTGGACTGGTGAGAAAAACATCGTTCCAGTGTTCCTGCAGTATTTTTTTGCTGGCTTCTAAACCACTTTGTAGCCAAGCGTCCCACTGGTGGACGAACACTTGGGATAGATCCCTGCTAATAAAGTCTCCGTGAGAAGGCAGCTTCCCATAAACGCCAGTCTTTATATTGGAACTCACAGGCCTAAAAGCTCTTGATACACGAGAAATTGGCAAAGACATCCTTAGCAAACGGATTTTCTATCCCTTGAGATTTAATCTGCCAAATGGTTTTGCGTCCTTTGTACTCGAGTGTGAAATTAATGTTTTCCGAGGACACCGAGGCGCGTTGTGTCTGATCTAAGAAGCGAAACAGGCTCCATTGTCCGCGAATGGTCTGTGCAATGGCCTCAGCGCTGTCGTCCTTGAATTCAAATCGAACTGCAGACTCTACGCCCGTCTGGGCTGGCCACTTGACAGGAAATACCCTAGCGGGCCCATGGCGATATTGAAAAGCCTCTTGATCGACTTCAATGCTCACGCGTCTCACATTGGCATCGAGGTAAATGGGAGATAGACCGAAACTGATACTGGGGTCAGGCGTACCCGTGGCAAAAAACGCCCGACGAATACGGTCAGCACGCCTAAGTTGTGTCAGCGCGGCAGTGGAGAACGTGGTATCAATACCGGGAAATTTTTGCCAGCTCCAGCGGCGACCCTTGCTGGCAATAAAGCTATTGAGATGGTCTTTTTGAAAGCTCGCAATCAAACCGTTGGGTCCAAAGAGCTTCGCGAAATCGCTGAGCGTGATCTCACGGCTGCTTCCACTGTTAAACGGATAGCGGCCCGAAGCAGCCTGATTACAAAATCCTGCAACATCTGATGCCCAGGCGTTGTTTATGCCCGATCGTAGTTCGCCAAACACAGCGCCACGACTATTGTTGGCAATTTCAGTGAGCCAACGATTGAGTGGTGGCGCAGTGTCGCGGGCCTGTAGTTGAAGCTGGAGAATTTGGTCGGAATCAAACAGGCCACTGAGCCGGGTGTCGGCATCATTGAGTAGCCCGCTTGATAACAGATCAAACTCTTTATAAACGCCATTAATAAGGGTTTGGGTATCTTTGGCGGGGGTGCTGGAAGCGTCGTTGGCCTTAAAAAACTGGTGTAATCCTTCGTAATGCTTGTCGACGGTTCTCTCCGGCCCCATAAGTTGGTCAACCAGTTTGTCTTGTTGCTGAGCACCCAACATCTTCCCCAGTCGATCTGCCGCACCAGCTATAACCGAGCCACTAGCGACACCGTTATCGAGAACTTTCGCTCCAGTAGCCAGTGAAGTTTCTTCGAACACGCGCTGCGCTAACACCACAAAGGGAGAGCTTTCTCCCGACAAAAACTTCAACCGCCGCGTCGCGGTATTTAAATCTTTGAAAGGGGCTATTTGCATTCTTTCAAGGACGGAGTCCCAAGTTTGGATATACTCGGTGAAATAAAGCGTCTGAATCTCTTCTTGAAGCTCTTTAATCTCTTCATCAGTCAGTTTCTTCGCAGCGTTTTCCATAACCCAATTTTCATCGGCTGCAAGCTGGCCAAGCGCCTGTAGTTGCGGCTGAAAACTATCTTTATAGCCAGTGCGGGTGAACAGTTGGCTGACGTTCGGATCTGGCGAATCTGCAGCCACGCTGAAGACTTCCTTGCCATAGGGTCCCGCAGCATCAAGAAGCATTACCGGGGGCTGTCCTTTGAATTCGTAATCTTGCTTGATACGCGCGTAAAGCAAAGCCGACATAGAAGATTGGCCTAGGGTCGTGCGGGCGGTTTGGACTAGCGCCATGTCAGCCGGGACAGCCTTGAAATTCTCTGCCGTAATGGCGTTAACGTGCTCCTGCAAGCGGCCTCGTATACGAGGTTTACCCGGTAGCAGCTGTTCCCACTCGTAGCCCATCCAAGTTCGTATTAGCTGGGGTTCGCGCCGTTTTGGCTCAGAGAGCATGAGGTAAACTTTAAGGGCTTCATAAATTAACTGTGGATCGGTACTGGGGCGCGACAAATTTTGTCCGATGAGGTAGGTCATGGTGGGCAATAAAAACTGCTCCAATTCAGCCTGGTAGAGCGTCTTGGCCTCTTCTGCCAAGACGTGGCCCTGGTAGAGACCAAAGCGCAGCGTTAGTGGTGTGTCGCTGTTTTTTTCTTGTACAAATCGCAGCGGCGACGCCGCGGCGTCTAACCTTTCCAGGAGGGCATCTAGCCCTTCTGGACCAGATTTTGTGTCTTTAAGAGTCTGAAAGTCAGCAATTTTCTGCTCATATTGAGCAACTAGAGAGTTATTGCGAGCGTAGCTTGTGCCCCAAACAATTAACCCCAAAATTAGACTGGCGGCGGCACCGGCAATTATTCCTCGCTGTATCCAGCGATTCCGCTGTTCAAGTTTTTTGTTGGAGCCCACCAGTTCGCGCTCTGAAAGCATGACCGAGCGGACGATGTCATGCACGAAAAAGCTTCTCGCTTGGCCGCGCCCCACAGACTCCTGTACCGAAAGGCTGCGGGCGTAGCTGCCAACTAATCGATCAATTGGCGTACCTTCTTGTGTTCCGCTGGTGAAATAAATTCCTCGCAGCAACGGGGTCGCTTCATAGCGAGAAGCGCTGAATAGCGACTGACAGAACTCTGCAAGGGGTTCGGCGAGGGTGGCGAGCTGCTGTGGAAAAGCAAAAATGCTGTTGTTGTGGCGACGGTCACGCTCTGATCGCATACGCCAAAGAACTCGGTTGTTGATGCTGCTAAGCAGCGCCCTGAATTTTTCGGGTATTGCCGATAGCGATTCGTTTTTAGATAGATCGAAGGTAAACCCTAAAACTTGTTGTCGCTCGCGCTGGCCCAAGTCCTCAAAGAACTCCTGAAAGCCTTGGAGTAGATCAGTTTTTGTGACCATCAGGTACACAGGTGGATTAACGCCTAAATGACCTTGAAGCTCCTGCAGACGCTGACGCAGTGCGTGGAGTAGCCTATCCCTTGCTCCTGGGCTGCTCTCAAGCAGGCTGCTGGTGCTTACTGTCAGGACAACACCATTAATTGGGCGACGGCTGCGCCCTTTTCGCAACATTTTCAGGAAACTGAGCCAGGCTGTGTTGTCGGCTTCCGCATCACTATCTTGGGTGGTGTAGCGCCCTGCGGTATCTAGAAAAATCGCCTCCTCGGCAAACCACCAATCACAATTGCGTGTGCCTCCGACCCCTTGAACTGAGGCTGAATCAGAGCTTTCAGTCATTGGGAATCGCAGTCCAGAGTTGGCTAGAGCCGTCGTTTTTCCGGTCCCTGGTGCACCAATGATGATGTACCAAGGCAGCTCGTAGAGTCCTGCTCCGGCTTTTTCTTTCAGCGCTTTTAATGCTTCCGAAAGATTGTGCGACAGGGTTGCGATATCAGCATCGGCGGCACTGGCTTCCTCAAGGGGTTTGGCGACGATTTCTTCGCTAAGTTGCCTGTTTGCTCTTGCGGTCTGGATCCGTTGGTAGAGCTTTTTGCCAAGCCACGCAAGAATGACTAAACCTATTAGTGTCAAACGAGGGGCGGGTGCGGCCAGTGGCTTAAAACCTGCAAATGCAAATAACGGTCCTGCGAACCAGATAATGGCACACACGCAGATGAATCCCAGCAGCTTCATTGCGATCGAAAGCAGTTTCATTCTTTAGGCCTCGTAGGCATTCAATAGTAAATATTCATTCGGTTGTTTTTTTCTCAACCGAATTGACCAATCCTTGAACTTGTTCTTTCACAGGCATTACTTGATACGCCAGCGTAATTCGGAACCCTGTGTAAAGGGCAAGTAGCAGTGCGCCTGTAACTGCAAGAATTACCCAGTTTGGAGTGTGGTCAATTAAACGCTTTTGGGTTTCTTGTGCGCCTCGCCAGCTCGGGGATAAATCGCGTTCGAACTCACCACGCGCTCGGGAAATCACGGTGTAAAGCTCATCGATAACTTGATCAAGCTCCTGTGGACCGCTTTGACGGACGGCATATTGACCCACAAATCCAAGGAGTAGGCATGTTGTCGCGAGTTCGATGAGGTCTACCGATTCTGATCGATGCAGATGATGTTCAATAATCTGAAAAAACTTTTCTCCGCCCCAGGTTTCATTGTGGCAGGTGCTCAGCAGGGTTTGCTGGGTCCATTGACTTTGCGCCCCCCAGGGTGTGGACATAACAGCCTCATCAAGAAAGGTGCAAAGTAGATAACGTCCAGTGAGCACAATTTGTGGCTCGTAGCCGCTGCGATTGCCGGCGGCTTCATAGGCCTTGATCATGTCGAGAAGTTGTTGTCGCAAGGCATTCACGTCGTTGTTGGCGAGTGTATTTCTGATCAGCCCACCAGCACGCAATGCTTCAGCCGCGGCTTCGACTAATGGATTAAGTGAAGAGCCTTTGATGAATTGACCAACAGCGCTGGACCCGTGTTGCACAGGATCGGCCGGCCTGTGCGCTGCAGGAGGCGCAGCTGCAGGCGGGGGTGGCGCTGCGGCAGCGGGCGCCGCCCCGCCGGTATTCCTGCCTCCAGGATTTGGTCTGAGCACAGTTTTATCGCCACTAGGGGCTGCAAAGGGATCAAAATCATCATTCATATTTCAGTACCTCACAGCCCACAACTCCATTTTGAGTTCGGGGAACTCGCCACCGATATGCATTGCTAATCCACCCGAGCTACCTAGGTCTTTCCAGAGGTCCCCAGACTTATCAAGCTCAAAGTAAACATAGCCCGTATGGTAGGGGACTTGTCTGGGGGCTACAGGTAGTGGTCTGAGCTTGATGCCGGGCAACTGTACGTTAACCAATTGCCGTATATTCTCTACCGATCCCAGTTTTGCTTGGCTTGGGAAGCGTTGGCGGAGTACATCAAGATCCATAGCTGCGCTAACGGCAAGAACAAAACTGGCGCTGCTAAGCAATGATGCGTCGCTTACAGCTCCGACGATGATTCCATAGCGACGTTCTTGCAGGGGAATTTGGACCGCGGTTTGCTCAAGTACCATAGACAGGCTTTGTCGAAGCGCATTAACCACAGGTTCAAAGCTTTCGGTCAGTTGGGTATGGTTATAAATCCCAAAGTCGGGAACCTGCCGGCTGGCCTCACTAAACGTCGCCATTTCGCCCGCTATTTGTAAAAGGTCTGAGTACAGTCGTTCAGGGTGGGCTCGTTTCAATTCGTCGTAGTGCACCATCAGAGGCAGGTAGCGATTAACGAGTTGAAGAAACAAAAAGTCTGATATTTCCCCGTTGCCACCTTGCCCTGAGGCCGAAACTCGTCCTCGAAGGGCCTCTGCTCGATGAAGCAACAGGCCGCGAATCTCACTGATGAGAGCAAGCAATACCTTGGAGGCTTCGAGATTCAGAACAGTAGGGATAAAAGACTCATCAAGAAGTAAGCTTTTATCCGTGCGTACCTCTATGATTTTGCACAGCGGGATGCAGGTAAAGCCTTCGAGAGGCTGGCTTTCTAATCTGAGGCCTAGAACCAATGACGCGGTGTGTATTGGTGCCTCAGAGGGATCCAGTGACGCGGTATCAATGATGCTGACTTCGCTACTCATCAGCCGGCCCTGACTGATCGTATCACTGCCTGGGAGCTGCATTTCTGGCATGCCAGACCGACGCTCTGGCAGTGCTAAGTAGACACTTTGGTTTTTAACTTCGCTGCCTACCTCAATAATAGGTGGAGGTGTGTCGCGTTCAGGAAGAGAAAAAGGAGTTCCGTCAGGTAAAATACCGGAGGCAGTGGCCAGCGACAGCTTGCCCTGCAACATAAGCTCCTGATCAAACTCAAAAGTCACGAGTCCCCAGTTGAAGTCACTTACCGCTCTAACCCGAGCTTCGATAAAGCTCTCAAAATAGCGTGTTTGTTGCTGAAAGTGCTGAGGACGAAGAAACATCCCCTCGGTCCATACAACGCGGCCTTTGTCTGTCACCTATGCAATCCTCATGGGGCTATTTGCGGCGCCAATTTCTGGCGTGTATTTTATTCTTCATTATTAAGAGCGGCCAGATAAGCTTTGGACAGTGCGCCACTAAATAGTTCTTCAAACGGGTCGTCTGATTCCGCTACTCGCTCTTGATAAAATCTCCGGTAGGCAAGCCAGGCTTTCTTTTCAGAAGACGATACAATTTTGCCAAGACCAGCGCTCTGATTTTCTTCAAAATTTTCTGGCGAAAAGGTTTGCAGGAGTTGATTAAAGGCAGCCCTTAGCCCTATCAGGAGTGCCATTTGATGCTCCTGAACTTCCGCCATGGCTTGTGTAACGGCTTCCATACGTGAGAGGTAGGCCGAGTTTTTTGATGATTCTGAAAATAAAATTTTTGCAGCCTCCACATTAGCGGCAAACTTCAAAGGGTTGTTTTCAGTTTGCCGAATCAGCGTAGCTCCCATTCGAAACTCGTTTTTCAGATTTGCCCGAGCTGCTAGTAGGTCCATTAAGCCTTTCAAAACGGCTTGCTCAAATTCCGTATCATTGGACGCACCAGCGTCGGTCGAAGCGTTTACATCGATAGCCGTCTCTGGCTTTTTTGCTGCTGGCGCTTGCTGGGAGTCGACTACAGGCTGTTCAGGCGCCTCTTGCTCGTCTGCTTCTGGTGGAACTCCCGCTGGCAGTGCCGTGGGTATTTCTGCGTTGGATTCCCCTTCTTCATGAGGCGCCAGTGTTTGTTTAGGTAGGGCTAGGTCATGTGCTTGAATAGGCGCGCCAGCGCCGCTACGAACCTCTGCAGCCACGATAAACGATTCGTTTTCGTCGGGGGTTTCAGCTTCTTCAGGCCGTCGCTCAAGGGTATTTACGAAGGGATCCCCCGGTGCTGGATCATGAATAGATTCGGACTCAGGCATTAGCTCATCCGTCATCCAATCCTCAGGAATCAACGAAGCCCCTGTGCCAGCCGCGGCTTCGACACCCCCGCTGAGGGCGTCGTCAAACTGTCCCTGGGGTGGTGAGAAGGGATCGGCCAGCGGATTGCCGTGATCGAGGTTACTAAAATGGGAATCCTCTTTTTCACGCATTGGGTTCGCATTGTTTATCTGCGAATCCGCATCAATCGACGGCGCTAAGGGGTCAAAAAAATCGTTGGTACTCGATTTTGAGAGCCCGTCACTGGCTGCCGCCACTCCCAAGCCCGAAGAAACACTGCCAGCCTCTACCTGAAAACCGGCCTTTTTTGCGGGAGTTGGGTCACTCGTGAAGTCGGCTAGTGGATCAAAATTTATATTACTGACAACGTTGTCATGCTGGGTTTCAACGGGCGTATCGGATGTTGCCGCCTGTGTTTGTGGCACTTCAATGGTAAACAGATACTCTCCAATGCCGATCTCCATGCCGTCGGTGACCGGAGTGGAGTTGCCGCGGCCTAACGCAGTAGCAGCACCATTCACGAACAAGCCATTAGTACTTTCGTCCGTGATGAGGATGTTGTCTCCGTCAGCAATAAAGCGTGCGTGACAACCAGAGATCACTTTTTGCGGATCGGGCAGGCAAATATCGGATGAGGGATTGCGCCCCACCGAACCCCCTGGGGGTTCAATGTGGAAAATGCCACCATTGGCAAGCTCAGCCTTGTGGTAACTCATACATGTCAAAATCACTAAAGGTTTCACGCTTGGTGTTTTCGCCTCTGTTTACAGTTGCCCATGCGATGTAGTATATCGCAAAGAATATATTGTTCATGCGTAAAGCGCTTGGTTTTTGATTCGGCGAGTTGGGGCTTGGCTTAAAAGGGTATGGTTATGTTAAAGCAAGTGAAATATTGTTTAGTACTGGGCGTACTGATTTGTCTGGTAGCAGGGTGTGCAAGCGCCCCTAAACCCGCAAAAGTCAGTTTAAATCTGGTCGCTTCAAATTCCGTTAATCCCGATCTTGAAGGGCGTCCGTCGCCTGTTGTGGTTCAGATTTATCGAATTCGTGCCGCTGATGCCTTTAACAACGCGCGTTTCTTTGAGCTGTATGATGATGCCGAGCAGGTGCTGGGACAAGATCTTGTGGGGGTTACGGAAATTGAAATGTCGCCAGATTCCAACCGCACATTGTCAGTTGAGGGTATGACAGCAGACACGCGATATATTGGTGTGCTTGCTGCTTATCGGGACATCGACGAGGCTCGCTGGCGGGCCATTGTGGAGACGCCTTCGGGTGAGAAACTCGATTTTCAGGTGGCATTAGACGCGTTATCGGTCGTTGTAACGTCCGATGACTGAAGTAGAACCAAGGATTTATGTACACCCCCCAAGGGCGGATATCTAATGGCACAACATAGAATCATAGAAATCGATTACCACGATTTCTTAGGACATTTGCGCGCTGCTCGCGATATCAAGCAGCTCGTCGAGCCTAGCGACGGTGCTCGGTGGTCTGAATATGTTGCAGAAACTGGATTGCGCGAGGCTGCGTTTAAGGCGCATGCCCGTGTAAAATTCACGTCTGCAAAGCCTAAGCTAGTGGCGATCGTAGGATCAGGTGCTTGGGTGGGGTGTTACTACTACTCCACAGACGATGAAGCCGCGATTAAATATCTTATCTCATGATTAGATGCCAGCTGACGTTGGCACAAAGAAAAAATCTCCCGCTTCATTCCCCGATATTTTTATAGTTTTGAAGTCTGGTTCCTGTCGAAACCCCACGGCTTCAGATCTTTCTAACACCACGGGCCTAAGTTGGCTGAATAGCTGTGGCCCGGACATGATTTGCTCGTTGGCCCCGAGAATGTTGATAAAAGCACTCGCAAAGACTGAGTGGCCCGTGCCACCGTTATCCAGAACTGGCGAGTTGCCTCCAGAGGAAATCATTAGCCTGCTGCTGCGGTTGAGTTTGTATTTCATGAATTCCGCAGAATAATTGATGCTTCCTGACTGACTGAGGAAAAGGTAATCCGGAGCGTCTGACAGGAGTCCTGCATAGCAAGAATCGGCGACAACCAATACGCGTTTGGCCTTCAATCTACCAAGGTGGCGCGTAATAGCTTCGTTAGAAATCCAGTGGGTGTCACGTGGTGGCGGATCGGCATTTACCGGTAGCCAGTACCCGGCCTGAAGATCTCCCATTTCCATCTGGCTGCCGTGGCCTGCGTAATAAATCAGTAAATTATCGTCTTCATCAAGCTCGCTATTTAGGTCGTTGATGGCATGCATCACTTCGACGTCACTGGCGTTTAACAGCACTTTGACAGAAAAGCCGTAGCGCCCCTCGAGAATGGAGCCAATTTTTTCAACGTCTAGTTGGGGCGTTTCTAGGTCCACCATATGCCGATAATCGCTGTTGCCGATAATAAGGGCATAGTATTGGCCAAACGATGTATTTTTAGTGGAATCACCTTCGTTGGAATTTAATGAGGCTAGATCAGCGGTGACTGCCTCAGGCTGACGAAAGACGGGAATGGCAGCATATTCAGTTTCTACGTCAGACTTTTCTTCGCTGAGCCCTGCAATCATTGATTCCAGCTGTGCTATTTGGTCTATCAGGTCGTCAGAGGGCGACGGCCCAGTTACTGTAGGGGAGGGGTCACTGGTTTGTGCTTGTGCTGCTGGTATTGCAGTGTCGTCACCTTCTGACGGTGTCGGTTGGGCGCCTTCCGGCCCTTGTTGTAAGGCATCGATGGAAACTTTGAGTCGATCAACCTGAGACTGCAAAAGGGTTATCTGGTTGCTTTTATTTCTGATTTCAGACTCTAGTTGGGCTCGCTGTTGGTCCTGCGCATCCCTCGCAGCAGTTTGATAAATCACCGAGTCTTCAGGCATATCCCATGCTTTCCGGTACCAGTTTAGTGCCGTGAGTTTGTCGGCCTCAACGCCTAAACCCCGCTCGTAAAGAGTGCCCAGATTAAACTGGGCTCTGGAGTAGCCCTGCTCAGCTGCCTTGCGATACCAAATTAGGGCGGCACCATAATTCGGTGTTGTTCCCAGACCTTTCTCAAAAATTTCCCCAGCATTGGTCTGCGCTTCGGCATCACCGGCCTCCGCTGCAGGCAGCCAAACTGCCAAAGCAGTGCGGTAATCAGCGCGGTCAAATTCTGTATATTCCCCACCGCGTATACGGCAGTCGCCCGCTGTTGTCATAATGGGGCGGCGAGCCGTAATGTAGCGACTTTGGCCTAGACGCCTTACTTGTCCTGGCAACAAGCAATCCACAACCTGCAGGTCTGAAACTGATCCTTGTGCGGTGGTATCTTGGGCCTCAACAGTTGCAGTGTTTATGGCTATGGCCACTAAAAAAGTGAAAACCCCCGCCAATCTTGTGATTATGTGAGCCATAGATCCCCCGGGGTTGTTATGGTTAGCAAAAGTCAATCTCCAGCATCATTGATGTTCAAAGAGCCGTCAACATGCGTGTTAAAGCCTACGTTATATCGATTATCGTTGTATTTAACTGGTTTGCGCTTGGCTGTGCCGAGCAAGGCCAGCGTGTTTTTCCACGACAGCCGGACAACTGGCTATCCGTTTCAGGTTTCAAATTAGCACTGTTTAGCAATGAGATCGAACAAGGCTCGCTGCTGCACATCTATTTCGATGGTGATGGGCGCCCGCTGGTGGGTCCAGAGGGTCCAGCCAGTCAAGATGCGACGCCGACGAATCCACTGGTTCTCGAAATGATGCTGCTAGATCCTGCGCCATCAATATACTTGGGGCGCCCCTGTCATTTCTATCTTGATGTTGCCGCCTGCAATGCTGATTTGTGGACGGACGGACGCTACGGTTCGGTTGTAGTTGATGTTTTGTGTCAAGCCGTTGAAGAACTGGCTGCCAGACAGCAACTTCCGGTGGCGTTACTGGGGTTTAGTGGCGGAGGCGCTCTTGCAGTCTTGGTGGCAGGATGCGCTGATTCTGTCACCCACATTGTGACCATTAATGGCAATCTCGACACCAAGCTTTGGACCGAAATGCGAGGCTTTCTTCCTCTTGCTGAATCAATGAACCCGATCGAGTTTGGGCTGCCTGAGCGCGTGACTCAGCGTATTTATTATGTCGGGGGGCAAGATGCGATTGTACCGCCAGAGATCTCAGCCGCGTTTGAGCGTGTTTTTCCAGGACGGTTAGTGGTGAAACCCCAGTTTGACCACACTTGCTGTTGGGTGTCGGCTTGGGAAAATCTTTTGACTGAAGCGTTTTCAGGTCCCACCCAGACGCAGTAACCCTCAACGATGTGCTCTATTTTGTCTTCGCATCCATGTCTGCTTTTATTTTTAGCAACTTTTCATTGGACTGCATCACCTCATACATCAGCAGGCTGTCCACCTGATTTTTCAGCTCTTCAGCCGATTTGGCACCATCTAAAACAAGCCAATCCTCAACTATTTCTCCCGCTAAACGGAGGGCTTCAGGGCTGTTTCTGTGCAAGTCATTGACGCGCTCAAGATGAAAGAGCGCTGCGTTGTAATCTCTAAATTTCAGCGATTCAGACGCCATTTGCAGTTGCTCGGTGACAGTGTCTTGGACATTGACGGGAAGTGATTCAAAGGGCACGGCTGTGGGCTCACCATCTGGAGACAGATAGAGCGTGACGCTGGCTGTGGCTATCATAAGCACCAGGATAACCGCGGAGGCGCTGAACACACGCGATTTACCCAAATACAGCCGCCGGAACTCGCTGACGTCAGTAAGGCGTTCTTCAGTGCTTAACGCGAGGGCACCTCGGATCGCGCGCCACTGACGCTGGCTGGTTATTTCAGGCTTTTTCGGAGGTTGTCTATTTTCGGCTTTGGCCTGTGGGGCGGGGGTGCGACCGTAGGGATGCTTTCCTGTTGCTAACTCATACGCGATCAGCCCGAGGGCATAAATATCATCGCCGGGAGTGGGCTCCTCGCCGTCAAACATTTCAATACTGGCGTAACTCGGCGTCAGTCCACCAAGCTCTCCCGCATCGAAAACAGTTTTATCCCCCGCAAGGGATGAGTCCGACGCCGCTCTGGCAATACCAAAATCTAGAACTTTTACTTCGCCCGATTTGAGTAAAAATATATTGCTAGGTTTGAGGTCAGAATGAATGATCTGCTTACTGTGAGCGTACTCAAGGCCGGCTGTAATGCCGCTGAGTATATTTTCAAGAATCTCTGGAGAGACCCCTAGTGGATTTGCAGCGATGACCTCATCAAGAGGGTCCCCATCCAACTCCTCCATAGTCATGTAGACCAAATCTTGATCGCGGTCAAAATCAAAAACGGTGATGATATTAGGGTGCGCGAGTTGTTGTGATTTTCTCGCTTCCCGTTGCAGCATGATGAACGACTGCGCGTGCTGTGCGAGCTCGCCCGTTAAAATTTTAACCGCTATGTATGGGTGGGAGTCCCGGGCTTCCTCTTTACGTAAGTCGAGAGCTCGGTACACGGTGCCCATGCCACCCGTACCCAAAGTGGCGGTTATTCGGAATCGCTCCTTAATCAGCGATCCGGCCTTTAAAGATGTTGGGGTGTTAGTGGAGCCCGACAGCGAAGCGCCTGAATTTGTGGTCGCTCCAATTGTTCTTGGTTGAAGTATCGTATTATCAGCGAGCACAGTTTCTTCTGCGGGTTTGTCGACCTGCGCCTGAATCGTCTTGTCGTCTGTCACTTCGTCTATTGGCCCTTTTAGTGATTAGCTACACAAAACTAACATTTTTAGGCGGAATATTTAAAGGTTACCGTCGGGTGCTTGAGATGTAAGAAGAAAAAAGTTATGTTTTTTTGTTGCCGGCGTTTCAGCATGGAACAGAGCCGGCTAGGGAGTGCGGCATGAACGTTGAGCAACTGCTAGAGCCTATATCCGATGAATTGCCGGCAGGTAGCGACTTTGAGTACGACCCGGCCTTTGGTGAGTTAGAGCGGGCATCTCAAGGGAAGCCCAGTCAAGAGCTTGGCGACTCGGTCTCGGAGGGCGAGCCTCCGGAATGGTCGGCTGTCGTTTCGGGTGCCGAAGCGCTGCTGGGTCAGACCAAAGATTTGCGTCTGGCTGTTTTGTACACCCACGGCCAACTGGTCACTTCCGGATTTGCTGGTCTGGTTTCCGGTCTCGAACTGACTCTGGGTCTTCTTAACCGGTACTGGGATAATGTGCACCCGCAGCTAGATCCGGATGACGACAACGACCCCACGATTCGTGCCAACACGCTCAGCCAGCTAGCGGATGAGGAGGTATTTCTCAAAGATGTGCAGGCAGCGCCAATGATCTCTCTGCGCGGTTTTGGCACGGTAAGCTACCGAGCCTTATTGGTCGCTAACGGAGGTTTGACGCCTATCGCCGACGAGGACTTACCCGACGCGGCATCGGTTAACGGATGTCTGCTAGAGTGCTCCATTGACGATTTGCGCGCCCTAGCCGAGAGCGTGAACCGAGCGTCTGACCTCGCCGCTGAAATACAGACCACATTTGATGATCTCGCGCCGAACTCTATGCTTAATCTCGAAAAGCTCGGGGCGATGTTGTCGGGTGCCTATCGTGATATTGCGGTCTTCCTTGCTCGCAGAGGGGAGGATGTGGGCGAAGTGGGTGGAAACCCCGGGGAAGAGACCGCTAAAAAAGCGGGCTCGGCACCGGGTCAAATTGCGAGTCGAGCCGACGTCATTAGGAGCCTAGACGCCGTCATAGCCTACTTTCGCAATGAGGAGCCCTCCAGCCCGGTGCCGCTGTTACTGCAGCGCGCCAAACGTCTGGCTGCAATGGATTTTCTTGAGATTATTCGGGACATGGCGCCTGACGGTTTGGAACAAATCAGAACCGTTGGTGGGCTTGATAGCGGAGATGATTGATGCACTGCTGCGCTATAAACGTTAACGGAGTGAGGTTCGCCGCTAACCAAATGTATGATGAACTGTGGGTCGAGCTCCGTTATCTCTTGGTTGCGAAGCTACAATTGGGGTGAGATGTGTGATACACCTTATCCCAATAACTAATGTGCAACACAGTTGTCAAATAAAGAGGTCATTGAAATGGCAAAGGCAAGTAGTCAGAAATTCATAGCACGCAATAGAGCTCCTAGAGTCCAGATTGAGTACGACGTAGAGTTATATGGCGCAGAGAAAAAAGTCCAGCTTCCGTTTGTGATGGGAGTAATGGCTGATCTTTCGGGTAAGTCTGAGGTCGAGAAGGCACCTTTGGCCGATCGCTCGTTTACTGAGATTGATGTTGATAATTTTAATGATCGGATGAAGGCGATTAAGCCAAGAGTCGCTTTTAATGTGCCCAATACACTCACAGGCGAAGGAAATTTGCCCGTCGATGTGACCTTCGAGAGTATGGAAGACTTTTCGCCAGCTGCTATT
The DNA here is from genome assembly GCA_029253085.1 of Luminiphilus sp. Lineage (GTDB taxonomy): Bacteria > Pseudomonadota > Gammaproteobacteria > Pseudomonadales > Halieaceae > Luminiphilus. The sequence continues at coordinate 16,740 of JAQXAF010000142.1, forward strand.
GCACGTAAGGTGGATGGCCTAAAGCAGATGCTTGAGGCACGCACTGAGCTCAGTAATCTTATTACGTACATGGATGGTAAATCGGGGGCTGAAGAGCTTATAAATAAGGTGATGGCAGATCCCACTTTACTCCAATCGCTTGCGGCATCACCTAAGCAAGAAGATGAGCCTCAAGAGGGCGAATAGCACCACCGCTCGGAAATTAATGGCGTGTGAGTTTAATGACGTGTGAATTAGTGAACAGGGGAAGCAATAATGTCCACAGAAGAGCAAGCAGCAGGGGCAGCAGAAGGTGCAACCACAACGCTTGAGGTCAGCGAATTTCAGGATCTTTTAAATAAAGAGTTTAAGCCGAAGTCGGACCGATCCCGAGACGCCGTAGAGGGCGCAGTTCGGACATTGGCTGAACAGTTATTAAAAGATACGGTTGTCATTTCTGACGACGTTATGAGCACGATTCAGGCTTTGATTGCTGAAATAGACGCCAAACTTACCGAGCAAATTAACCACATCCTTCACCATGCAGACTTTCAGCAAATGGAGGGCGCCTGGCGTGGGTTAAATTATCTGATCTCGAACACCGAGTCAGATGAGATGCTTAAAATTCGTGTTCAGAACATCAGCAAGAAAGAGCTGGGCAAAGAGCTCAAGAAATACAAAGGAACGGCTTGGGATCAAAGCCCAATTTTTAAGCAGATCTACGAGCAGGAATACGGTCAGTTTGGCGGTGAGCCTTACGGGTGTTTGGTGGGAGATTTTTACTTTGACCACAGCCCTCAAGACGTGGAATTACTGTCCAACATGGCACAGATTTCAGCGGCATCCCATTGTCCCTTTATTTCGGCTGCCGATTCATCGGTCATGCAGATGGACTCGTGGCAGGAGCTCAGTAACCCCAGAGATTTGACGAAAATCTTCCAAACGCCGGAGTATGCGGCGTGGCGCTCCCTAAGGGATTCGGAAGACGCACGTTACCTGTGCATGACCATGCCTAGAACGCTTTCGCGTCTACCGTATGGCACTAAAACCGATCCGGTCGATGAGTTCGACTTTGAGGAGGACACCAACGGCGCTGACCACAGCAAGTTTGCGTGGCAAAATTCAGCCTACGCTATGGCGGTGAACATTAACCGCTCTTTCAAAGAGTATGGCTGGTGCTCGAGAATTCGGGGTATTGAGTCGGGTGGTGCTGTTCAGGAGCTCCCCGTTTATTCGTTCCCAACCGACGACGGCGGCGCAGACATGAAGTGTCCAACGGAAATTGCAATTTCCGACCGACGGGAAGCCGAACTTGCGAAAAACGGGTTTATGCCGCTGATTCACAAAAAGAACAGTGATATGGCGGCATTTATCGGCGCTCAATCGCTCCAGAAGCCTGTTGAGTATGATGACCCGGATGCTACCGCAAACGCGAATCTGGCCGCTCGCTTGCCTTATTTGTTTGCCACTTGTCGCTTCGCGCACTACCTGAAGTGCATTGTGAGAGACAAAGTAGGCTCGTTTAAAGAGCGGGCCGATATGGAGCGCTGGTTGGGTGACTGGATCCTGAACTATGTTGATGGTGATCCGGAAAATTCGAGTGAGACTACAAAGGCTGAGAAACCGCTCGCCGCTGCGGAAGTCCGTGTGCAGGAGGTTGAGGGCAATCCTGGATATTATACATCGCAGTTTTTCTTGAGACCCCACTATCAGCTGGAAGGCCTCACTGTGTCCTTGCGATTAGTGTCAAAGCTTCCGTCGGCGAAAGCAGGCTAGTTGCCGATAGTTAGGATGAAATCCGGGGGATTGTGGGTGGTTTTAGCGTAAAAAATTATGGTAAACATTTAATATCTAAACATGTAATGACAAAGAGGGATTAGTTATGGCAGTGGACGCGTTTTTAAAGTTGGACGGGATTGATGGAGAGTCGCAGGATAAGGAGCACAAAGGCGAAATTGATATCCTCAGTTGGTCTTGGGGAGGTGCTTCTACCGGATCTTTCAATTTGGGCGGCGGCGGTGCCTCGGGCAAGGCAAGCTTTCAAGATATCAGCTTGATGAAGTATTACGATAAGGCCTCCCCGAACCTTATGGCTAAATTGGCCGACGGCACACACATCAAAGAGGCGACGCTTTTTGCTCGCAAGGCTGGTGGGTCTTCTGCGATTGAATTTTTAAAGATCAAATTAACCGACGTCATTATCACATCGGTGAGCTTCGGCGGATCTGGCGATGATGATCGTTACACAGAAAATGTTTCTCTCGCTTGCGCTAAGTTTGAAGTGGCTTATCAGGCGCAAAAGAACGATGGCGGTAAAGACGGCGGTGAGATTAAAGCTGGCTGGAACATACAAACCAACGAATCCGCATAAGTTAGCTAGGGCCTTTCACACCGTGAGGGCTTGATCAAAGGGGGCAAGATTGGACATCGAAAAGTGGGTTAACGACGGCGACATCAAGCAAGCGCTTGAGGCCGTTACTCAAGATGTCAAGGCCGCACCTGCAGCGGCCTCCCCCCGCATTGCCTTGTTCCAGTTACTGTCCATCAATGGGCAGTGGCAAAGAGCAATAAAACAGCTGACAGTTCTGAAGCAGCTAGATGATGACTTTAAGGTTCTTGAACAATCCTATGGATCGCTGCTGTCTTGCGAGTTATTTCGTCAGGGTGTGTTTACGGGCAAGCATGTGGCTCCCATTCTTGGGCAGCCGGAGCAGTGGATGGTGCTTGTGCTGGAGGCGTTAAAAGCAGATGCAGCAGGCCGTCACGATCAGGCCATTCAGCTTCGCGAGGAGGCATTTGGTCTCGCACCTGCTCTGGCTGGACATGTCAACGATGATAGCTTTGCGTGGTTGGCCGATGCGGATTCTAGGATAGGTCCGTTTTTTGAAATTATGGTTCGCGGGGATTATTACTGGGTGCCTCAAGCAAGGATCGAGTCGCTTACTTTTGAATCCCCCACTGACGTAAGGGACCTTGTCTGGGCTCCCGTTTCCATAGTTTGGCAGGGCGGTGGCGAGGAGGTTGGTTTTGTACCTGCTCGATACCCCGGTGATACTTCTGACTGGTCAGCTGCCCAGCAGTTCGCTAGGGAGACGGCTTGGGCACCTCTGGGGGAGGACACATGGGCAGGTATTGGCCAGCGCCTCTATGCGACTTCTGATAATGACTATTCGGCTTTGGATGTTCGAACGATTGCTTTTGCGGCCGATCAAACGAGCTCCGATTAGTTAGTGGAAGCGATTTAGTCTCGTGGAGACCATGTTCCAGAAAGAGAGGCTGCAGCCGTCCTTGCTCGATCGTCTTGCAGACGATTCCCCGGTACGATCTGGGAGGCGTCAGTGGGTCTCTCTGGTGGGAGGCGCAGGCGGCAGCAAGACAGATCAATCAGAAGATGAAGCAGCTCAAGCTAGTCGGAGCTCCTCGAGCAGTACGGCGTTTATTTCGGCCCGTAAGCTGCGGGAGCTTGTGACACGAGATATTGCGTGGTTGATGAACACAGTAAGTTTGTCATCGGTCTACCCTGAGTTGGAGGCGTTTCCTCACGCGGCTAAGTCTGTTTTGAATTACGGTACGAACGAGCTCACCGGACGCACGGTGGCAGGATTATCTGCCAGTGAAATCGAGGAGCGGATTCGTCAGGTCGTTCTTTTTTTTGAGCCTCGTATTATGCCGGCGAGCCTTGTCCTTGAGGTTAGCAAAACTGACGATATGGATGGCCGAGCATTGGCTTTTGACTTGCATTGCGATATCTGGGGGCAGCCTGTACCAGAGCATTTAGTCATTAGATCGATAATTGACCTTCAAGATGGCCATGTTGCAGTCGCCGGCGGTCGTTCCTGATGGACGCAAAATTCCTAGGCTATTACGAGCGGGAATTGCAGTTTATTAGAGATATGGCGGGTGAATTTGCGAAAGACTATCCCAAAGTTGCTTCGCACCTGGCATTAGATACGGCTGATGTTTCCGACCCCTATGTTGAACGATTGCTAGAAGGCTTTTCTTTTCTGACCGCCCGCCTGCACCTGAGAATGGACGCGCAATACCCTCGCTTCTTGCAGAGCTTGCTACAACAGGTTTATCCAAGTTACCTGGCCCCCAGACCCTCGGCTACTGTCGTTCAATTTGAGTTAGACGAGGCTGCCGGTGCTGATGGAGGCATCGCAATAGACAGGGGGACCCGCCTCAGGGCGACCAAGGGAGCCTCGGAACAAACGGCTTGCGAGTTTGTAACAACACAGCCTTGTGAGTTGGTGCCCGTGGCGGTTACCAGCGTCGACTATGCGACAGATATCGCAGCGCTTAGAGAGTTAGCTCCCCCCACCTTAAACCCGCGTGCAGCGTTACGCTTAAAGTTGAAGACTGTTGATGGAATAGCTTTTCAAGAATCAATGATCGACAGCCTCACATTTTATTTGTCAGGCCAAACGCGGCAGGCGCATCGCCTTCTGAAGCAGCTGGCGTTGCATGCTCTAGGCGTTCAAGTCAGTGATGTCCAGCAACGTTCACGTCAGTTTATTGAGAGCGAACAAATAAGCTTGCCGGGTCTGGATGAGGAGAATTCATTACTCCCTCGCGATACCCGTTATTTTTCAGGGTTTGCTTTGCTAGGGGAGTATTTTCATTTCCCTGAGAAATTTTTATTTGCGCAGATGTCTGGGCTGACAACGGGATTGGCGCGCTTAAAGGATGATGAGTGTATTTTGACGGTATTTTTAAGCGAGGCTGATCAGGAACTGATAGGCCGCGTTACTGCGGATGATTTCTCATTGAATTGTGCGCCTGCCATTAATCTGTTTTCACGCCGCACAGACCGAATGCGCCTAGATACGCAGCATGAAGAGCACCACTTACTTGTGGATCGTACGCGACCAGCTGATTTCGAAGTGTATTCTGTGGAGAGCGTCAGCGGGTTTTCGGAGCACAACGAAGAGCACCGTTTTGCCCGACTCTACGATAGCGTGGGAAAGGACGTGGGTGTTTCTTCCGGCGCGTTTTTCAGTCAAAGATTTGACAAAAGATTGGCCTCGTCCAGTGCACGCAAGTTTGGAGCACGTTCCGCTTACAGGGGGAGCGAGGTTTTTCTCTCACTAGTTGATCAGAATGAAGCGCCATACCCCGCGTCAATGAGGCATTTGGAGGCACAGGTTTTTTGTACAAACCGAGATCTTCCCATCAACATTGCGGTGGGGCGTGGCTCTACAGATTTTTCACTCGACATTAACGCCCCCGTTAGTGCAATACGAGCAAAAGCAGGTCCTACCCGTCCCAAGGAGGGCTTGGCGCTAGAAGAGGGCGCCTTGACTTGGCGTGCAGTGAATCATCTTTCAACGAATTATTTGAGTTTGGTGGAAGGCTCCCCGGGAAATGGTGCCAGAGCTATTCGCGATTTGCTGGCCCTTTATGGAGATGAGTCGGATTCAACGATTCGACGGCAAATCGAATCGTTGCAGTCTGTCGCCGCAAGGCGTGTGACCCGTCGACTTCCTACTGACGGCCCTATCACTTATGGACGGGGTCTGCAGGTCACGGTGAAAATCGATGAATCCGGTTTTGCCGGCTTTGGGTCGTTTTTGTTGACCCGAGTATTGGAGCGCTTTTTCTCGCGCTATGTGTCGATTAATAGCTTCACCGAAACTCGCGTTATATTTGCAGACTCCAAGGAGGAAATTCTATGGCCACCGACAGTGGGTCATCGGCATCTCCTCTGAGCGGATACGCCTTACTTCGACGTGAACCCTGGCGCTTTAGCTTTTATCAAGCAATGCGCATATTAGAGTCAGAGTTTCCACGTGAATCCCAGTGGGGGTACGGTCGAAAAGCCTCCGATGATCCCGTTAGGTTGGCCCAAGAGCCTTCAATGATTATGGCCCCGAGTAGCTTGTCGGAGTTTGCAACTGACCCGGGCAGGCCACCACGTTTGTCCGTTTTGTTCTATGGGTTGTTTGGACCACAAGGGCCTTTGCCTTTCCATCTTACTGAGTACGCCCGGGAGAGAGTGCTTCATCATCAGGACGACGCACTCGTCGCTTTCCTCGATATGTTTCATCATCGTTTGCTGACCTACTTTTACCGTATTTGGGCTGATGCAACGCCAACAGCAAACCTTGAAAGGCATACGGATGTGTATGCCCAGCAGCTAAATTCAATATTTGGCTTAATCGAAGGGCCGAACCACCCGACAGATCGCATGCCTAACCAGTTAAAACGCTTTTTTTCTGGTCATTTGGGCTCTGAGGTCAAGCATCCAGAAGCGCTATTGGATATTTTGAAATCAATCCTAACCATGCCGGTTTTCCTCGAAGAGTTTGTAGGACGTTGGTTGGTAATAGAGCAGAGGGATTTGCTGCGGATTCATGGGCAGCTATCGTCTCAACGCTTGGGTAGACAGGCCACACTTGGCGGCCGAACGTGGCAGAAAGGTAATAAATTCAGATTGCGTATAGGTGCTCTTTCCTTGGCGCAATATCTCAGTTTGCTGCCGGGTGGTGGGTTGCTGGAAAAGGTTGTCAGCGCTGTTGACAGTTACATCGGAGGAGAGCTTGATTGGGATATGAATCTAGTGCTCGCAAAAGATGAGGCTACGCCTACCCGCCC
>JAQXAF010000129.1 GCA_029253085.1 Luminiphilus sp.
CTCTACCAACTGAGCTACACCCGCTTAAAAATGGCGTCCCCTAGGGGGTTCGAACCCCTGTTACCGCCGTGAAAGGGCAGTGTCCTAGGCCACTAGACGAAGGGGACACAGTCTCTGCAAGAGCAGAGGCGCGAATGTTAGTAGCGTGGACGGGCTGCGTCAAGTAAATGCCTCAAGTTCTGTCGCCTCGCTGCTGGGCTTTGGGTACACTTGGCACTCATTATTGCGCTTTCGCGGCCGCGATATGCCTTTTCACCCTACCATCCTGGGAAAAAACATGACTGCGGCACTAAAAATTGAAGGCCTAGAAAAGACCTATGACAATGGGTTTGTGGCACTACAGGGGATTGACCTCACTGTAGAGCCGGGAGATTTTTTTGCATTGTTAGGGCCCAATGGTGCGGGGAAGTCGACCACCATTGGTATTATTTCGTCTTTAGTTGCGAAATCTGCTGGCAAGGTTTGTGTTCACGGGGTTGATATAGATCGCAATTTCCCCCTCGCTAAAACACACCTGGGCATTGTCCCTCAGGAATTTAATTTCAACGTCTTCGAAAAAGTTGAAGACATACTGACTAATCAGGCGGGCTACTACGGCATTCCTCGCATAGAGGCGTTACGCCGCACTGAACATTTTTTAGACCGACTAGGTTTGACTGAAAAGCGAGACACCCGGGCTAGGATGTTGTCAGGCGGCATGAAGCGGCGGCTAATGATAGCCCGAGCACTCATCCACAATCCTAAATTGCTCATTCTTGACGAGCCCACTGCCGGCGTAGATATCGAAATGCGGCGTTCCATGTATGATTTTTTAAGAGAGATCAACGCTTCAGGTACCACCATTATTTTAACGACACACTACTTAGAAGAGGCTGAAGCACTGTGTCGCAATATGGCGATCATTAACCACGGGAAAATAGTGACCAATCGCTCCATCAAAGATTTATTGAGGGATTTGCATAAAGAGGTCTTTATTCTCGATTGTGCAGGGCAGTTAAGCAGTGAATTGACTGTGCCGGGCTTTGATCTGGAGGTGCTTGACGATCATACGGTGCAGGTGGCCATCGAAAAAGGACAAAATCTAGCAGAGGTTTTTGCAGCGCTGCATGAAAAGCAGGTGTCGGTTGTGAGTATGCGTAACGAAGCTAATCGACTGGAACAGATGTTCGTTAATTTGTTGGAGCAAACGGCATGAATCGGTACGAGCAATATGTTGCCTTCATGACCATTATGCGAAAAGAGATCCGCCGGTATCTTCGAATTTGGTCTCAGACGTTGCTTCCAAGCGCTATTACTATGTCGTTGTACTACGTGATTTTTGGAAATTTAATTGGCTCTCGTATTGGTACCATGGGGGGCTTTTCTTATATGGAGTTCGTGGTGCCGGGTTTGATTATGATGGCAATCGTGACTAACTCGTACGCTAATGTGGTTGCCTCGTTCTTTGGTGCAAAATTTAATAATAGCGTTGAAGAGCTGCTGGTTTCTCCCATTCCCCCCTACATTATATTGTGTGGCTACGTCGCCGGCGGTGTTAGCCGTGGCATACTGGTTGCGGTCATTGTCACCGCCGTTTCGTTGTTTTTCACACGCCTTCCAATTTACAGTCCATTGCTTGTGATTGTTGTTGTTGCGCTTACCTCCATACTGTTTTCGTTGTTGGGGTTTATCAACGCGGTGTTTGCTAACACCTTTGATGACATCAACATTGTGCCCACTTTTGTTCTGACGCCGTTGACTTATTTAGGGGGTGTTTTTTACTCGCTAGACCTACTGCCCGATTTTTGGGCCGCCGTCTCCCAGGCCAATCCGTTGGTTTATGTCGTCAGTGCTTTTCGCTATGGCATGCTTGGCGTCAGCGATGTCAACATTAGCTTTGCGATCAGCATGATTTTACTTTGCGTACTCGTGGCATTCAGTTACTCGTTGCACTTGCTGCGAACCGGCAAACGACTGAGGACTTGATGCTATGGGCGGTGCCTTGGGAAATAAAATTGCAGCGCCAAAGCTTTATGCGCCTGAAATTTTAGAGCCCATTTCACGACGAGAAGGGCGTGATGCCTTAGGGATCAGCCAAACGGATATGTTTGGTTACGATTGCTGGCACCTTTATGAGCTGTCTTGGTTGAATGCTCAGAAACAACCCCAGCACGCCGTCGGTGTGCTGATTGTAGATGCCGCCTCACCAACGACGATTGAATCAAAGTCCTTAAAATTGTATCTCAACAGCCTAAATTTCCACTGTTTTGAGTCGCAAGCAGAGGCCGTAGACGTGATCTGTCGCGATATTGGTCGCGTGACGGGATCGAAAGTCACTTTGACGATGCTTCCCCCAACTGAATTAGCGGCTATCACCCGTGAGCCCGAAGGTTGTTTACTCGAGGCTAGCGTGCAAGCAGCGGGTACTGAGCTTCATGCAGGCTCATGGTGCGACGCCGATGGTGACATAGCCAAACAAACGCTGGTGTCTCATCGATTACGCTCACTCTGCCCAGTCACGGCTCAACCCGATTGGGGAACTTTGGTAATTGAATACCTTGGACTGCCCATAAATTTTGGCCAACTTCTCGCCTTTGTGGAGTCCTTTAGAGAGCACCAAGAATTTCATGAGCAATGTGTAGAACGTTGTTTTAAGGTTTTGATGCAACAGACCCATGCAGAGTCCTTAACGGTGTCCGCTTTTTATCAACGTCGCGGTGGCATTGACATAACACCAGTAAGATCGAACGGGCCGCTTTTGCCCGAATATTGGCGTATGGGTCGTCAATGAGAGGGCAGCTTCTCACTGGGTGTTTATTGTTAATTTTAGCGCTGGAGGCTAGTGCACAGAGGTTGAGCACAACCCCCGGATATACAGAGTCTGAAATTAAAGCGGCGTTCACCCTGCACTTGATAAGTTTTATTAGCTGGCCCAATAGTCAGCAGCCAAACGTCTTGTGTGTTGTCGATGAAAGTGGGGTCCATGATGCCCTTGAGCTGCTACTCAATAAACGTGAAGCCAAGGACATCTCTCTCAGGAGCTTGGTGGATACCCGAGACGTGGGACCCTGTGACTTGTTGTTTTTAGGCAGCGATGTGGATCTCCCGGCTTTCGATCACACACTGCCCTTGCTCACAATAGGCGAGAGAACCGGCTTTGCGGCGGCAGGTGGGATGGTGGAGCTGAGCCGTCGTGCGGGTCGCGTGGAGTTAATTATTAATGAATCTGAATTGCAGCACGCTGGGTTTTCTGCGAGCAGCCGATTGATGTCTTTAGCGACCATAGTTACGCCCGGAGTAGTGCGGCCATGACTCAGCGACTCGATCGACGTGTTTCGGTGTTGATGGTTACCATCACCACCGTTGTGACTGTTTTCGTGATATCCATTAGCTTGGGTTTGGCTTTCAGGGCGGCGATGTCAGAAACCTATGAGCTTAAAGTTATTCAAACGCGAGTTCTTGGCAGTAATTTAACCGCCGCGCTTGCCTTTGAGGACGAGGCAGCCGCAACTGACGTGCTGGAAACCCTCGAAAACGCTAATGACATTGTATTAGCGCGCATTTTAAAGGGTGATGATCAGGTATTCGCAGAGTACAGAAATGATAAGGGCCAGTTTGCGGAAATGCTAAAAGCGGCTGATCCCTTGGTGAGCCTCGCCAAAGAAAGGTTTGTATCCAGAATTCACCACCCTGTGATTTGGCAAGGTACTGAGTTGGGTGTTCTTGAGATTTGGGTAGAGACCTTACCCTCCGATGACCTGGTGAGAGACACGCTGCTCATAGCGTCTTTGGCAATATTATTGGCTGCGCTGTTGGCCTACTTGTTAGCGCGACGGCTTGGGCGGCGTGTTCTCCAGCCGGTGAGGGAGCTTTCCACCTTAATGGTTGATATGACCAGCCGAGAGGATTACACCGGACGGTTTCAGGATTCCAGCATTCTAGAAATAAATACTTTGGGAGAAAGCTTCAATAGCATGCTGTTGGCGATTGAAGACCGCGAGAACTCACTGCAGCAGGCGATTAAGGCGCTCGAGGTTGCGAGAGATGAGGCGCAGCACAACGCTGACACCAAAACTTCATTTCTTGCAAATATGTCCCATGAGATACGAACACCTATGAACGGGGTGGTGGGAATGGTTTCGCTCATTAAGGAGACCCAACTATCAGATCGGCAGCGCGTTTATTTTGACACCATAGAAAAGTCCGCAGCGGGTTTGCTGGTTGTTATAGACGACATTCTCGACTTCACAAAACTCGAGTCGGGGCATCTCAAAACAAGGCGAGTGCCCTTTGCTTTGGACGATTTGCTCGGCACGCTGAATACTATTTTTGAAATCCAAGCGAACAACAAAGGGCTTGAGTTTAAATTGACTAAGGCCCATGGGCTTCCAGATCGTGTGATAGGCGATCCTGCTCGATTGCGGCAGCTATTGATGAACTTGATCGGGAATGCCATCAAATTTACCGACGAGGGACTAGTGAAGTTGGTCGTAACGCCTATCGAAAAGAATGGCGCGTCGCTAATGCGGTTCGAGGTGATCGACACCGGCATTGGAATTGCCGAGGACAAGCAGTCAGGGATTTTTAACGAGTTTTATCAAGTTGATCTGACATCAACACGCGCCTATGGCGGTACCGGTCTAGGTTTGGCGATATGTCGAGAACTTGCGCAGCTGATGGAAGGCGCTATCTCCTTTGAGAGCAGTAAAGGCAAGGGTTCATGTTTTTGGCTGGAATTGCCGTTACCTGAAGATCAGGTAAATCCTTTTGCCTTGCCAACGCCCGTTGAGCCAAAAAGTGACAGAAATCCATTTCGAGCGGCTCTCGCGGGGGAGGGCGCTGAATCAGCACCCAACATCTCGAGAAAGATTGATCATCAGTCACCGTCTCCCTTGACCTTTTTGAGAGTATTGGTGGTTGATGACTCGGAGGTCAATCGGTTTATTCTTTGCGAGCTACTGGCAACTTTGGGGATTAGAGCTTCAGTTGCTTGTAACGGTGAGGAGGCGGTAGCGGCATTTAACCGATCCCCTCTGGATGTTATTCTCATGGACATTCAAATGCCGGTCATGGATGGCGTGGTTGCTACAGCCGCGATTCAGCAGCTACAGGCAGAAAAAAGCTTGAATCCGGACTGCATTGTGGTTGGGGTGTCAGCTCATGCGATGAGTGGCGATCGAGAGAAATATCTCGCCTCAGGCATGGCAGACTATTTGACGAAACCTATTGATAGGAAAAATCTGGAAAGCTGTCTGAGTGCGTTGGCGAAGGAGCTTCGGGGGGACATACACTTATGGCGCTAACTATGAAAAAGGCACATCGAGTACTTGAAGGCTGCCTACGGGTAGCTTTTATTCGGGCTTTAATACTGCCACTGGCGTGTGCAAGTTACGGTGCATGGAGCCAAACAGTGCCCTCGGACTTAGTCGATGTCTCAATAGAGGACCTGTTTTCGGCTAACGTAGTCACGGAAGATGCCAGAGCCAGTGACCAGAGGAAATGGTATTTGGCGTATCGGTATGGTCGCGCAGAGTTTGATGAATATCGCTTGGGTACGCGTAAGTTGAGCTACGAGGATGTTTTGTGGTCAGGCCCATCAGAGCAGCGTACCGGAAGTAACTATCCTGTTGTGCCCACTAAAATTCAGCAGGAAGTGCACAGCGTATTGCTGGGCTATCAGTACTCCCAGTCGCTATCTGCGCGGGTGTCAATTCCGTTTATAAAACAAAGCACCGACCATGTGTCCATTGTCCCAGGCTATGACGAGTTCAACATCAGTTCTGACGGTGTCGGCGATGTCCTCGCGGTGGTTGACTACGAGCTGTCCCGCACAGTAAACAGCGCTTGGCATGGAGTGTTCGGCTTGAGTATTCCGACCGGCTCCATTGACGAAGAGGGCGATACTCCAAGGGCACCGGGTGACCAGCAGCTGCCCTACACCATGCAGATCGGTTCAGGCACCTGGGACTTGCCTCTTGGGATCACCTACAAAAAATATGGACAGCACTTCAGCGGTGGCTCCGACATGTTAGCGGTCATCCGAACTGGAGATAACGATCGCGACTACCACTTGGGACACAAGTTTACATGGGGGGGCTGGGTGAGCTTCACCGGAGGAGAGCTGCTTGAGCCCGGCGTACGCTTTAGTTACCGATGGCAGGGGGAAATATCTGGTGAGGATCTTAGCTTACGTGTGCCAAACCCGACGTACCCATACCCGGCTCCTGTCGTAGACCCGACAGCTTTTGGTGGCCAGCAGCTTGATCTTGCGGTCTACGTAGATGTTAAGGTCGCACCCCGCTGGAACCTGCGCGTTGAGTACGGCCAGCCCCTATGGCTAGACTTGAACGGGCCCCAATCCGCAGAAAAGTACCAGTTCAGCTTGGGTGTTAGCACCGTCTTTTAAACTGTAGTTTTGAAGCAGGGCGGATGACTGTGATACTCTCCGCGCCTTCGGAGAAGTGGCCGAGTGGTCGAAGGCGCACGCCTGGAAAGTGTGTATACGGCAACGTATCGAGGGTTCGAATCCCTCCTTCTCCGCCATCCAGTCTGCGAGTTAGAGACTCTTCCCAGAGACCGACCGCAGAAACACCGCAAAGCCCGCTATTTAGCGGGTTTTTGCATTTTTGTGGTCCGCGTAATAGTGACTTGGGGACGCGCCGTTAGGTCCAGATTCGCCTGTTTTTTTCAAAATCCTGTTGCTGTCTCGCCAGAGCCCTCCCTCAGAGCCAGAAGTGTACGGAGCCCCAAAGCCCCACCAGGGAAAAGAAGGCAAGCGCCTTGCTCAGTGCATCTTCGCCATGTTGAGGAGTAAGCAGATCGCTCAGCACACCTACCAGCAGTGGGCCCAGACCCATACCAATGAGGTTTAGGCACAACATCATGATCGCGGAGGACACGGCTCGCATTTGCACAGGCGACAGCGTCTGTATCATGGCGATCGGGGGTCCTATTACATAGTTTGCTGCTACGCCCGAAATGATGAACAGCAATATCGCTGTAAGCAGGTCGCCGGGCAGTAAGCCCGCGATGAAGAAGGGCAGGGTGACAAAGGCAACCATCCATATGCCGTGTTGGAAGCCGCGGTGGGAGAGCCGATCGAACCACTTGCCATAGGCCAGCGCGCCTATCGACCCCGGAATGCCAAATACGCCGGCCATCAGCATGCTAGTCTGGGACTGGCTGAGATCGTGGACCCTGATAAAGAAGGTCGGCAACCACTGCGCTAGGCCGTAACTTATCAGCCCCTCAACCACCGAACCTGCAATAAGGTGTCACATGGCGGGATTGGCCCACATGGTGGCAGCATTGGTTTGTATGGGCGGGGGAGCGGTGGTGCTTCCGTTTCGAAGCCCCCCCTGGCGGGCCCGCGCAAAGTCCAAGCCATTGCAGCTGCCAATAATAAGCCCGGAACGCCTCCTGATGTCCTCTAATGCCATGCTAATTTTTAACAATCTGATTTACAGGGTATTAGAAGGCACAACGCAGAGAAAAATAGCATGGTCAGTGTCTAAAGGGGTAGAGCGACATTCGCCTCTTCGGTTAAGGGTACCAGCACCTTTTGTCAAACCTTGTGGAGGTTGAGCGCATCGCAATACACGTCTCTTTTAAAAGTAACTTGAATTCTCGGTGTTGGGAGTCATGCGATACGGTATAACGGTGATATTATTAGCAGTGCGGTTATGGCAAAAACAGTTGGTAATAGTATGATAGAAGCCGCGGCGACGCCCGCTCGTGATAAGGACGCTGTTAAGAGGTCCTTTCACGCAAAGGCATTGCACAAGGTTCGGCAATTCAGTTTGCATCATTGCGCAGAACAAATACTGCCTGTTTGCCGAAGCACCGCTCATTAACAACCGGCCAACCAATGAGGGGCTACGTTGGCACTCAGACGATCCCAAAACATCCTGCCCACTTGAAGTTTTCAGTCTTGCCATGGCTAATCTAGATCATGATTAAATGAGGGCTCATCTGTGCGTCTGAATCTTTCCAGCATAACAAGGGAGTTCTCGAAAAAAGAGAACAAGTTAGACTTGTCCTTCCTTGACATTGCTACTGCCCTTCTAATCTGCGTAAGCGGGCTGGCAGTGGCTACTCTCGCACTCGGTCTCTTTAACCCGAAATTTGTTGTGGTAGTTACGCTGCTGCTATTTTGCGGCGTTGCGTACCTGGCGGGTGATAGGCTACGAGTAGCCCCATTCGAATGGAAAAGCTTCTGGCTGGTACTCACACTACTACTTACCGGCTTTATGTTTCGAGCTGAGCCTTTTCACTACGTTGCGGGCGGCCAAGATCAAGGCGTATACGTTAGTATGTCCAAACATTTTGAACGTACTGGTGAGGTTTTTTACACCGACCAGGTTAGGGCTGGGCTACCCGAGCAACTCAAGGAGGCTTATGACTCTCAGAACTACGAAATTCAATCAAAACCGTGGTGGGTTGAGGGTAAGAAAGAGGGCTATTTTTGGCCCGGTTTATACTTAAAAGACCAAGATAAATCCCAGCACGTTTTCCAATTTTATCACCTTCATCCACTTTGGATGGGTATCTTTGGTGACATATTTGGTAATGATTACAGATTTTACTCTCTGACCTTCTTTTCGCTATTTTCGATTTTCGTATTTTATGCGCTCGCTAGAGAGCTTTCGGGTAGCAAAGCTCTTGGCTTCGTGGCGGGGGCTATACTCGCTGTTAATCCGCTTCACGTCTTTTTCTCCAAGTGGCCAGTGGCCGAGGTCGTGGCTTTAACGTTCAGCCTGACTTCGCTCTATTACCTACTGAGGTTTTACAAGTCCTCGAGATCCAATGACTATCGGCCTGTCTTCCTAATGGTTTCAGCACTTGCCATGGGATGCATGTTCTTCACCAGAATCACGGGTTTCATGTACCTGCCATTTTTCTATTTACTACTGATATCTGTGGAGCTTTACGCTCGCGATAATCTTTTAAGAACACAGTTCAGATGGTATGTGGCTGGTGTTTTTTTACTATACGGACTTTCAGTTCTGTATGGGCTGACTTACTCATATCCCTATGCGACTGACATTTACCGCATCTCATTTGCGAGAGCTCTAGGTGAATTTGGTGAGCTAAAACTTGTTTTACTTGCCCTCCTTCTCACACTTCTTTATCTCCAATTAGCATTTTTCGGGCGGAAGCCGATAATGAATTCCGCCCGACTATGGATTTTGAAATTACAACAATATATTCCATATCTTTTTATTTTCTTTCTGCTATTAGGCAGCTATCGGGTATATCAGCTTGGCTTTACTGATTCATTGCTAGACCAATACCGTTATAGTCGGTGGGGCGGAATAGGCACGGGGATTCAAGTAATCTTTCACTGGTCCCCTGTGGTGTTAGTGCAGTACCTTTCACCGTTTATAAGCCTATTGTTTTTTTATGTGTTGTTCGCCTCAAAGAGGCGGCTATCCCCAGAAAACACGATGTTGCTGTTACTACTACTTAGCTTTTTCGCGTATCTTTGCGTCTTGCAATGGTTTATCGCTTATCAGTATTACTATGCTCGTTACCTGCTGACTGAAGCTCTGCCGTTTACACTGCTTTTTTCTATTACCGGTGCAGCTAGATTAAAAAAGTTCAAAAAAACCGCCTACATTGCCATCGCATCTGCAGCATTCTATATGCTTGTATTTACATCTATTCAAATGCGCACACAGGACCTTGAAGGATTTGAACAATCGCTCATGGAGCTAGAGAAATACGTCGGGGCCAAGGACGTTTTAATCCTTGAAAAGCGATCCCCCTCTATCGGGGGACACAAGCTCAGAAGTACGCTAAGCGCCTATTTAGGCTACGACGTACTAACCGTCAACGAGGAAAGCCTGATGCAATTTAGCGCGTTTTTTTGTTCAAAAAACCGAAATGTATTTTGGTTAGGCAAAACTATTGACAGCGATATGTTCATGCCAGTGAGTTCCATACCAGTTGCATTTGAAATTTCCGAACACTCACGGCACATACCCCTTGCATCTTCAATAATGTCCGGGAGGCTAAAGTTAGGCAAACTGCCATGCGACACTTATCTTGATGACTACATGAGAAAAGCGGGGATCTTATATTTGCCTGAAAATCGTCTTGGGCAGGTTCGAGGCATTCAAGCAGATGGCGTCTGGACAGAAGGCACTGTTGAATTCTCTAACCTAAGTTTTGACAGTCTAGGTAGGAGCACGCTTGCTATCCAAACTAGGGGCTACCGCCCACTTGCCTCCATGGTGACAATGCAGCCTCATGTTACTGTAAATGGGATTACTGGAAGGCTTATCAACCTGAACCAAACGAATTTGCAATTCGAATTACCAAAAACTGAGCAGGTGAATAGTCTTACTATTTCCCTGCATACATTTCGGCCGATTGATTTTAAAATTGGGAAAGATCGTAGGCAGCTAGGCTTAGACATTAAGTCTATTGAGCTGCTGGAGGAGCCCACTACTGTTGATTGAGACTGCCTTTCCACAGGGTACTCAACTCACTTTTTACTAACACTTAACCGGCCATAGGTAACGTCAAGGCATGGGAGATTGTACCCAGCTGTCCGGTAGTGTGAGGATTAGATCTTAGACTTCCGTAAGTACAGCACTCCATCGTGCCAGCTTGCTTTTCTACTTTCCTGCAAATATTTTTTTAACGCACGAGTAGATTTATCACTGGTCAAGACCAACAGGTGGGCCCAGCTGTTTAAATCAAAATATTTCTCGTCCCCCTTTTTGTTAGCTCCAGTGTTGCACTAGTTTCTGTCCGGTTGCCGCGGCCAAATGAGCTTAGGTTCTCTAGGAGGCATTCCCTTTGTGCTGGGGTTTACATCTGACCGAAGTAATCGTTACCTATCCTCCAGTTGGGTCTGCGTAATTCTTGGTGCAAAAGAGCGTTGGTTTCTGACATTACCCCAGATCGACAGTCGCTCAAATTGGGTTCAAACACTCCGCGCAAAGGTCATGCGCTTTCATCGATAGCGCCATAGACAATATTTCGGATCTGACCTCGGAAGTTGAACGTTGAGGACGGTATGAGCTGAGTCATAAAAATGACGAAAAGCTCTTCTGCGGGGTCGACCCAGAAGTGCGTCGATGCATAGCCTCCCCAATAAAAATCGCCCTCGCCAACCGTACCAGATGCGACGGCATCGATTGTCGATGCAAAGCCCAAACCAAAGCCCACGCCCTCGTTACTGGTCTCAGAGAAACCACCCACTGCCATCTGAGCGAGGCTTTTGGTGCCTAGATGGTTTTGCGTCATGAGTTTTAGAGTATTGCGACCGATGAGTTGCTGGCCCTTATAGTTGCCGTTGCCCACAAGCATAGTGCAAAACTTAGCATAGTCTTCAATAGTGCCGACCAGGCCGCCGGCGCCTGAGGGGCCTGTTGGCTGAAGCCTGTAAGGACTCTCTTTGGGGTCGTCTTGCAGCTTTAAGCGCTTATCCGAGCCTCTAACGTAACAAGCGGCAAAGCGTGACAGCACCGCATCCGGCACGCTAAATCCAGTGTCACTCATTTCTAGAGGTTCAAAAATTCGTTCCTTGAGGAACGCATCGAATGGCCGCCCCGAAATCACTTCAACAAGGTAGCCGCAAATATCGGTGGCCAGGGAGTAACTCCACCGAGTGCCCGGATCATAGAGTAGGGGAACTGAGCCTAATTTTTTGGCGAGGTCTTCTAGCGTGTCAGCCCCTGTCCGTGTTACCCCAGCAGATTGATAGGCGGCATCAACCGGGAGCTCCATTCCTGGCAATAAGCCACCATAGGTAAGGCCCGCAGTATGCGACAGCAGATGCTGAATAGTCATTACGGTTTTGGGCGGACGCGTCCTCATGTCATCACCGCTGCCTTCAACCCAAACCTGCTGACCTGACCAAGAGGGTATGAACTTGGCAACAGGATCGCTTAGCTGAAATCGCCCCTCCTCTAAAAGCATCATCAGGGCAATGGAGGTAACAGGTTTTGTCATCGAGTAAATGCGAAAGATCGTATCGTCGCGCATGGGTAAATTGCGCTCGAGGTCCATCATTCCAAGGGTTAAGGAGCTTGCAATGTGACCTTTCCGGGCAACCAACAAGCGACAGCCCGGTATTTTTTGCGGTGTAACGTAACGCTGCTGTAGGTGTGTCAGTAGGCGATCGAGTTTATGCTTTGAAAAGCCGGCGCTTATAGGATTCGGTTCCATATTACGGCCTGAAGTCATCTGTGGCAGTGAATGTGAGGTGAGCGATGCCCACGCGGTGTCTTAGAGTACACCAAGTGAGCAAAATGAAATGACTTGCGGTCTGACGGCTGCTGATGGGGTTTTGAGTTAATCCCGTTGCAGAGGGCAGGGTGGTACACCTCAGGGTCGTATCGTTCCGGTCAGAAGCGCGGCACCATATTTCAGCAAGGGTGTGTTTCCCCAACAAAAACTGGATAATCACGGTTTGCCGTAGGTCTTGGAATCGCCGTGTTTGCCAGCCGTTGCAGTCTTGAAATTCGATTGCCTTTCAAGGACACCTTATGCTGCGCCCTCATCCTTTGCGCCGCATTTTCTTCGGTTTTAAAGGCCGATATTCCAAATATTTCTAACGGTGTCCCATCGTGTTTGGCTGAGCTCGCCAAACCAGCCAGGCACAGTGCACGTCTGCCACGGTCTTTCCGCATGAGCTCCTGGAATATTGAGAAAGGGAATGACCCTCGGTGGCTGGACGATTTACTAACTCATCAGACTCCCCCTGAGTTAATACTGCTTC
The DNA here is from genome assembly GCA_029253085.1 of Luminiphilus sp. Taxonomy (GTDB): domain Bacteria; phylum Pseudomonadota; class Gammaproteobacteria; order Pseudomonadales; family Halieaceae; genus Luminiphilus. Next base: position 12,713 of record JAQXAF010000129.1, read on the forward strand.
AGGAGGCTTTTATCCCCAGCCCCTTTGACGCTTTAGGCGGGCCTGTCGTTTACGAGAGTTTTTCAGAGGGCTATCTAGCAGGGAGCTTACAGACCGGCGTGCTGTCGGTTGCTCGCGTTAGACCTCAGCTTCACTGCGCGCTGACAACTGAAGAGCCCTGGCTGGCTACGCCCAAAGCGACAACCGTGACTCGCTACGGCTTGGCCGGCAGTGAACAAGCGCTGCTTGTGGTTAATGCTCACATGGTCAATTTTGAATGGGGTGTGGCGAGCTTTGTGCAGCAGTGGACCGAGATCGAGCAGGTGCTTGAGCAGCATCCTGGGCCTTTGATTGTTGCCGGAGATTTCAACACTTGGAATTTTGAGCGGGTAGAGGTTTTGGAGGGGGTGAAGCGGCGTCACGATCTGACGAGCGTGACTTTTTCTCCGGATTTACGCACATCGTTTTTCGGCTTTCCTCTAGACCATGTTCTGCTGCGCAATCTCAACACGACTCAGGCTAAAGTGCGGGTTTCAAATAAATCAGACCACAACCCTCTTTGGGTCAATTTTGAGTTGCAGTAGCTAGCGAGTAACAAATTCACAGCCCTATAAACCTATACAAGATCTAGACAAGGCTGCCCCGCGTAATAATTAAGCCGTACTACAAAGCACGGACGCGAGGGGAAGCGAAATGCAAAGGAATATAAGTGGGGTCGAGCGAGTGCTACGGCTCGGTCTAGGGTTGGGCATCTGCACTGCCGTGCTGGTGCTTGGGCACGGTAACTTGGCAGACAGTGTGCTGATGCTGGTCGGCCTCTTTTTGGTGCTCAACGGGTTGACGGCGCGCTGTTACCTGTGGCGCTGGCTGGGCATCAACAGTTTTCGAAGGTCGAGCGGCTGCGCTCTGAACACTCACAACCGTTCAAAAATCTAGGGGCAAGCCGACCACACAGGGTACGCCTGTACGGCGCTAGCTTCGGCAAAGGCTATCAGCCTGCAGGCAGATCAGCCGGCTTGCTTCTTTAAATCCGCGACTAAGGTGCGCGCAGCCATGACAAAACAGGCAGTACCGCTAAGGCCTAAAGTCAAAGCGCAGATCATCGCATAGCGTAGATTGTTGTCTCCAAACGCACTGACAAAACTGTCGCTTAAGACACCAACGATCACTGGGCCAAGCCCCAAGCCGATCATGTTTAAGATGAAAAATAAGACCGCCGACGCCATGGCACGCATGGCGGGTGATACCAGGGATTGGCACATGGCAATGCTGGGGCCTAAATACAGTGAGTTAAGAATATTCGCCGGGAACAAAACCAATAAAACGAGCGTAGCGTTGTCACTTAAAATGGCATAAGCCATTGGCACAATGGCGAGACAGTTACCAATGATTGGGATCCAAACATACCAGCGTTTATCGTCTTGCCCCCATCGATCAGCCAAATAGCCGCCCATAAAAGTGCCTATAGCACCTGCAACACCCGACACTAGCCCTAGGGCAAAGCCGACCTCAGCAACCGAAAAACCATGGCTTCGCATCAAATAGGAGGGATAGAAGTTGCCATTACCATAGGCCACAAATGACGTCATGGCGCAGCCAAAGGCAATCCACCAAAAGGCCTGTCTCTGCCTCAGCGTGCTAATGGTCTCATTTAGGCTCGATTTTTGTGTACTCTGCCCGAGATCCCAGCGGCCCCGTAGAGGCTCACGCACCAAAACCAGCACTACAAACGCAAAGAATAGGCCGGGTATGCCGACAATGAAAAAAGCGTTGCGCCAACCATATGTCTCCGCAATATAGCCGCCTCCTGCAAAGCCAAAAAGAATGCCCAGATAGATTCCGGCGGTATAAAACGACAGAGCAGTACCGCGTTTCTCTGGTGGAAAATAGTCGCTAATCATCGAGTGTGCGGGAGGCGATCCTCCCGCCTCGCCCAATCCAACGCCCAGCCGGGCTAAAACGAGCTGGCTGTAGCTTCCGACCATGCCCGACAAAGCAGTCATGCCACTCCACAACGCGAGTGAACCTGCGATGATATTTCTTCTGTTGGAGCGATCGGCCAGCCAAGCAATAGGGATTCCTGCGCACACATAAATCAAGGCAAAGCTGAAGCCCGTAAGCACGCCCAGCTGCGCATCAGACAATCCTAGTTCAGCTTTAATGGGCTCTTGTAATATGACGAGAATCTGTCGATCGATAAAGTTGAAGGTATAGACAATGGTAAGCACCACTAGAACCAGCCACCGATATCGATGGTCTTTGCGGTCTTGCTCGGTTTTAGATACTACGGTCATAATTTTGGTCTCGCGACAAAAAGTGGCCTAGCTTGAGCCCATTTAAAGCTCAGCAAATCCGGTGGCTGGCGCTGCAGTCGAGATGACTACGCGTGCCGCCATCATTTCATAGAGCCCTTTGCTGACCAAGTTGAAAATACCCAAATGGGCGAAGGTTTCTCTCGTGGAAAAACACGCTCGTGGTATCATTTCCTCATGCCAAAGACAAATTCAGAACTTACTCATCTTGATGAAGCGGGTCATGCCAGCATGGTCGATGTGGGCTCGAAAGCCGATACCGAACGCTATGCTGTAGCGACGGGCAAGGTCAGGATGCAGGCGGCTACACTCGCGCTGATTATGGAGGGTAGCCTTCCCAAGGGTGATGTTTTTGCTGTTGCCCGCATAGCGGGTATTCAAGCGGCCAAACAATGTTCCAATCTCATCCCCTTGTGTCATCTATTGTTGCTCAATAGTGTGCAAGTCGATTTAAAGCCCGACCCCGAGCTACCCGGGGTTCAAATTTCCTCGACATGCCGTGTGACCGGCAAGACGGGTGTGGAGATGGAGGCACTTACGGCGGTGTCCGTGGCCGCGCTGACGCTGTATGACATGTGTAAAGCCGTTGACCGCGGTATGTCTATTGAGGGCGTCCAAGTGGAAACTAAGTCCGGGGGGGCTGCTGGAACATGGCAGCGAGGTGATACATGCTAACCGTGCGCTTTTTTTCATTGATCCGTGAGGCGCTTAATTGCGAAGAACTACAGGTAGAGCATCACGCGTCCCTGTTGACGCTTGATGATCTTAAGGACAATCTGGTGGAGAGCGGCGGGGAGCAATGGCGTGAGGCACTTTATCAACCCAATGTTGTTCACGCCCTCAACCAGCGCGTTGTGAACACAGATCACGAACTAAAAGACGGCGACGAGGTCGCTTTTTTTCCGCCCATGACTGGCGGTTGAAATGAGTGTACTGGTACAGGAAGCCCCCTTTTCTGTGGACCAACAGCAGAGCCTTTTGCTGGCTTCAACCGGTGGTGCAGGCTTGGTGACCTTTACCGGCTATTTGCGCGATTTTAGTGCGCAAGGTGCCATTGAAGCTTTAGAGCTGGAACATTATCCCGGGATGACAGAGCGCGTCCTAGAGGAATTAGGAGCAGCTGCGGTCAACCGCTTCGCGTTGCGGGGGTGGAGAATTGTGCACCGCTATGGACGGATCGAGCAGCAGGATCCTATCGTCTGGGTAGGGGTTTTCGCCGATCACCGTCATGAGGCGTTTGCCGGCTGCCAGTTTATTATGGATACGTTGAAAACAAAGGCACCATTTTGGAAAAAAGAATTCATGCGCGATGGGCGTGTGATTTGGGTTCAAGCCAAACTAGAGGATACCGAGCGAGAGCATGCTTGGCAGGAAGGTGTGTATGAGTAGTAATGAATTTCGCAATGCCCTTGGGTCCTTTACCACCGGAGTTTGCCTTATCACGGTCGATGATGCTCAGTCGGGCGCTTTAGCGCTTACCGCAAACTCTTTTAGTTCACTCTCACTCGAGCCCCCACTCGTGTTGTGGAATATACAGAACGATTCAGATTGTTTTCGGGAGTACACCGAGTGTGCGCATTTCGGTATTTCAATATTGTGTGCAGACCAACAGGCGCTGTCGAGTGCCTACGCGCGGAAAGATAATCACGATATTGCGCAAGACGATTTCATCATAGATAAGTACGGCGCACCCTTGCTGAAACGGGCTGTCGCCCGCTTTAGTTGCAAAACCTTTCAACTTGTAGCGGCGGGTGATCATCATATTGTAATCGGTGAGGTCATGGCCTTTGACGCACACGACGAGTCGCCGCTTTTATTCAGCCGGGGGTCTTATGACCAGCTGGCTCCACGCTCCGATTAAGGGTTCGCCGTGAAATTCTGTCCAGATTGTGGTGCGCCGACTGATCGGCGTGTGCCTGAAGATGATGATCGAGAGCGTGATATTTGCTCTCGTTGCAACACAGTTCACTATCACAATCCCAAAGTCATTGTGGGTTGTATCCCCGAACATAATGGGCAGATTCTCATGTGCAAAAGGGCCATAGAGCCGCGTTATGGTTTGTGGACGTTACCCGCTGGATTTATGGAGAATGGCGAGACTACGGCCGAAGGCGCCGCCCGTGAGACTTGGGAGGAAGCCGCAGCAGTCGCCACGGAGCCCATGCTGTATCGGATTTTTGATGTGCCTCACATTAATCAGGTTTATATGTTTTACCGTTGCGGTGTAGAAGGCGGCCGCTACGGTGTGGGTCCAGAGAGCTTGGAAACCGAATTGGTGTCACCGGCTGATATTCGATGGGATGAGCTAGCATTTCCCGTTGTCCGAGAGCTGCTCAAAGAATTTATTGATGATAGCCGCAGTAGTGATTTCCCTGTGCGCCATAGCGTTATAAGTATTGGTCGTCGGTAATCGTTACAAGGGCTACCCTCGCTCTAGTGTGTGTTTTTTAGCAAAAGGATTTACCGGATGACATTTCCAAAAGTTGGTAATTTGGCTCCAACGTTTGCCTTGCTAGACCAAGAAGGCGCTAAGATAAAACTTCAAGATTTCCGCGATAAAAAAAATGTGGTGGTTTATTTTTATCCCAAGGCTATGACCCCAGGGTGTACGGTTCAGGCCGCCGGTTTACGTGATATTGCAGCAGAGCTGGCAAAGCGCAATACAGTGGTTTTGGGTATCAGTCCAGACCCCAGCAAACGCCTCGCAAAATTTGCCGAGCGAGACGACCTTAACTTCAGACTGCTTGCAGATGAAGAGCATGCAATTGCCGACAAGTATGGTGCTTGGGGGCCTAAGAAATTTATGGGCCGGGAGTTCGACGGTATATTGCGTACAACCTTCATCGTCGGCAGGGATGGTCGCCTGAAAGCGGTATTAGATAAGTTCAAAACAAAGAGCCACCACGAAGATCTTTTGGCGGCGCTTGATGGCTTAGGTCTTGAATAGGGCGCGGCGACTGGCTACAGAGCCATGAGCAATCCGTTGCGAGGAGGGGGCGCCGCCATGTCGCAGCCCTTGATGATGCCGGCGAGTTTTGCAGTAATCACCCGCTCAGGTGTCGACTTTGGTATTCTAGCGTCTCACCATTAGTAGCCTTATACATGCGAATCATTACCTGCAATACCAACGGCATTAGAGCGGCACAGCGCAAGGGATTTTTTTCTTGGCTATCCCAGCAGAACGCAGATGTCGTCTGCATTCAGGAGACGAAGGCTCAGATACACCAGCTCGATCCCACGCTTTTTGCACCCGAGGGTTATCACTGCACCTACAATGACGCTCAAAAACCAGGATACAGCGGAACTGCCGTATTTAGTCGCGTAAAACCCAAAAGTGTCGTGACTAAATTAGGTTGGGAGCCCATGGACTCCCAAGGGCGTTATCTGCAAGCAGATTTTAAAGGCTTGAGTGTGATCTCACTTTATGTCCCGTCAGGGTCGAGTGGTGAAGCGGCACAGGATCGCAAAGAAATTTTCATGGAGAAATTCCTTCCGCACTTGCAGGCCTTAAAGCGCAAGCGGCGAGAGTTTATTATTTGCGGTGACTGGAACATTTGCCATCGCGAAATCGACCTGAAGAACTGGCGGGGTAATAGAAAAAATTCAGGATTTTTACCCCATGAACGGGCTTGGCTCGATCGGGTTTATGACGAGCTCGGTTGGGTTGACGTTTTCCGTCGTATCAACCCCAATCCTGATCAGTACACCTGGTGGTCCAATCGTGGCCAGGCATGGGCTAAAAATGTCGGCTGGCGTCTCGACTATATGCTGTGCACCCCCGGGGTCGCGGCAGCGGCAACCGCCGCTAATATTTATCGGGATGAACGCTTTTCAGATCATGCGCCACTCATTATTGATTTCGATACTCAGGTCGAAGCCTGAGGGTATTGTGAATACGTTTGTTAATTAACAGAGTTACTAGGAGATAGTTATGTTCATATCCAGCGCTTATGCCCAATCCGCGGGCTCAGCACCTGCCGGCGGTGAATTCATGCAGATAGGTTTTCTGATCGTTTTGTTTGCTCTGTTTTATTTCTTAGCCATACGACCACAACGAAAGCGACAGAAAGAACACACAGACATGATTTCTGCGCTGAAAAAGGGCGACGAAGTGGCTATGTCCTCCGGCATGTTGGGAAAGGTCACGGCACTGGATGAAAACTATCTCACCCTGGGTGTTTCAGGCGGGCTTGAACTTAAATTTCAGCGGATACATGTCAACGCCATTCTGCCCAAGGGCACGCTTAAATCTGTGGGCACTGAGTAAGCTCTCATCGCTTCGCTCCAATACCCTGACAGGCTGTCTCTGGCGAGGCTTCCCACGCCTCTCGAGTTTTTGCCAAGAGCAAGCACCGCTTGGGGCTGTGGTAAGCGACTTTGGATAAAGCGCGACGACCTTTCGGGTTCGACGCTAACGGGCAACAAGGTTCGCAAGCTTGAATTCATCGCAGGCTTCGCAAAGACGCAGGGCATTGATACGTTAATAACCTGCGGTGGCCTGCAAAGTAATCATGCCCGTGCCACGGCTAATGTCTGTGCAAAGTTAGGTTGGCATTGCGAGCTGATTTTGAGAGGGCGTCATCCTGTAAGCGAGGGTAATACCTTGCTGGACCAGTTGTTCGGAGCGCAAGTTACTGCTGTCGAACCCCGTCGCTATACGGAGCATCTTGATGCCCTTTTAGAGCAGCGAGCAGCGCATCACCGCAGCCTCGGTAGGCGACCGCTGATCATTCCCACCGGGGGCAGTAACGGCCTGGGTATTTGGGGGTATGTTGCCGGTGCGGAGGAATTGGTCGCTGATATGGCAACAGCTGATATCAGTTCCGCGACCATAGTGACAGCCACAGGTTCCGGTGGCACGCAGGCAGGCCTGACCCTGGGAATGGCGCTTTTCAAGCCCGAATGTCCCGTGTGGGGGGTGGCGGTCTGTGACGACAAGGAATACTTCACGGCTAAAGTCACCGATGATATTACTGAGGCTCAGGGGATCTGGTCAGCACTCGCCTGTGAAAATATTCAGATCAATACCAATGATGCCTATGTCGGTCCGGGTTATGGCAGGGCGGCTGAACCGGTATATGAACGTATTGCGGCTCTGGCGAGTTTAGAGGGGATTGTTCTTGATCCTGTCTATACAGGCAAAGCCTTTTATGGTCTTTGTGAGGAGCTCGCTCAGGGCGCTTTCCCTGACGCGACAGATATCATTTTTGTGCACACCGGGGGTATATACGGCATATTCCCTCATGGTCAGCAACTTGCGGCGGCGGCCAGCCACCCCGCACCATCGGTCAACTAAATAGAGGCATCGTTAGTGGAAGCTATTATTACGGAAATCAACGCAGTGGCCTGGGGCCCCGGCATGCTGATTTTGTTGCTAGGCACTGGGGTTTTCCTGACCTCAGGGTTGGGCTTTATGACGCTTCGCCGCATCCCCACGGCATTTCGCTTGTTGTTCGGTGGCGGTTCAGGACAAGGTAGCGGTGACATTGCACCTTTTCGAGCACTGATGACATCGCTCTCGGCGACGATCGGAACCGGTAATATTGCAGGGGTGGCAACCGCAATCGCATTGGGTGGACCCGGCGCACTGTTTTGGATGTGGATAACCGCACTTTTTGGCCTTGCAACCAAATTTGCTGAAGGCGTATTGGCCGTCGAATATCGAGAGCGCGATGCTCTGGGTGGGTACAGCGGCGGTCCGATGTATTACATCCGTAACGGTCTCGGGCAACGCTATAAATTCTTGGCTACAGCTTTTGCGGTATTTGGTGCAATGGCTGGTTTTGGCTTGGCTAACACGGTGCAGTCGAACTCAGTGGCACAAGTCCTAGGGGATAATCTTGGCATTCCCTGGCAAGCGACGGGCATTGTTTTGATGCTCGTCGTTGGCAGTGTGATTTTAGGGGGTATTCAGCGTATTGCATTGATTGCCGGGGCCGTTGTCCCGAGCATGGCCATCGCTTATGTTCTGATGAGTGTCATTGTGATTGCAATGCATATTGAAGAAGTGCCCGCAGCCTTTGGGACAATCTTCGACTCCGCGTTCAATGGCGCGTCCGCAGCGGGCGGTTTTGCCGGTGCGACCGTGTGGGCTGCGATTAGATTTGGTGTCGCCCGGGGTGTGTTTTCCAATGAAGCGGGGTTGGGCAGTGCGCCGATAGCGCACGCCGCGGCTAGAACTAATGAACCCGTAGAGCAAGGAATGATCGCTATGCTCGGCACATTTATCGATACTTTGATTGTTTGTACGATGACCGGCTTGGTGATTGTTCTCACCGGGGTATTTGAAACCGGTGAGTCCGGTGCCTCGTTGACGGCAATGGCGTTCGCGGAAAGCTTTCCCGGCGGAGAGTGGGTCGTCACTCTAGGTGTCATTTTATTTGCCACGACAACGATGATCGGATGGTCATTTTATGGCGAACGCTGTGTCGTTTATTTGGTGGGAACACGAGGTATTTTGCCGTTTCGTATTCTCTGGGTCGCAGCGATTCCCGTAGGTGCGGGGCTGAATCTTGGCATCGTGTGGTTGATCGCTGATACCTTGAATGCCTTCATGGCCATTCCAAATTTGGTCGCATTACTGCTGTTGTCGCCTGTAGTATTCAAGCTGTCTCGTGCGTATTTTTCGGGAGAAAGAAGACCTGCAGCTGCGCAAGATGGGGTCTAAATTGACCTCGCCGGCTGCTCCCTCAAACCTAGTAATCGCCATTTCATCGCGAGCGTTGTTTGATCTGGATACCGCGCATCAGGTTTATGAAAAGAGGGGACTAGCGGCTTACTCTCAATATCAAATTGATAACGAACAGGTCCCCCTCAGCCCGGGTACGGCCTTTGGTGTGGTCCGTAAATTATTAGCCCTGAATGACAATCTAAGCGACGCCATGCAGGTAGAGGTTGTACTGCTTTCCCGTAACAGTGCGGATACCGGGTTGCGGGTTTTTAATTCCATCGAGCATTATCAACTACCGATTACTCGAGCGGTGTTTTGTGGCGGACAAGCGCCCTGGCGATATATTGTTCCTTTTGGTTGCCAGCTCTTCCTTTCGGCTGAACCTGACGACGTTCGCAAAGCGCTTGAAAATCAGGTGGCAGCTGCGACACTAGTGTCTCGTCAGGCCTCTGATAACGAGAACCGGCAGTTACGCTTCGCTTTCGATGGTGATGCGGTACTCTTTTCTGATGAGGCTGAGCAGGTTTATAAACGAGACGGTTTAGAGGCGTTTACTGCCAGCGAGCGAGCTGCGAGGCATGAGCCTTTACAGGGGGGGCCATTTAAACGTTTCTTGGCCGCGTTACAGCAGCTGCAGCAGGCGTTCCCTGTCGATGAGGCGCCCATCCGCACGGCCTTGGTGACGGCGCGATCTGCACCGGCACATGAGCGCGTTATTCGCACCCTGCGCGCCTGGGATATCCGAATTGATGAATCTATCTTTCTGGGTGGACTCGATAAGACTGAATTTTTAAAGGCCTACCAGGCCGACGTCTTTTTTGACGATCAGCAGGCCCATTGTGATCGTGCGGCAGACCACATCACTACCGGACACGTGCCACACGGTGTGGCTAACCCCCCTAAGTAACCTTTTTCGCATAAATGCATAAAAAACTTTAACTTTATGTCCAAAATGCTGGATCCAGAGCGCAACTGGCGGTATTTTTTATCCGGGGCCGTCCTAGGGGTGATAATTTGAAACTGCAACAATTGAGATATATTTGGGAAGTCGCGCATCACGACCTCAATGTATCTGCGACGGCCCAAAGCCTCTTTACCTCTCAGCCAGGGATCAGCAAACAAATCCGGCTGTTAGAAGATGAGTTAGGGGTGGAAATTTTTGCACGTAGCGGCAAACACCTGACACATATCACCCCCGCTGGAGAGGTGATACTTGAATTAGCGGGGGAGATGCTGCGGAAATCAGACGCCATAAAGCGTGTAGCCCAAGAGTTTTCGGACGAAACTAGCGGCACGTTGTCTATAGCCACCACCCACACGCAAGCGCGCTACGTGCTGCCGCCCATTATCAAAGATTTTATGACGGGTTACCCTAGGGTGTCCCTGCAGATGCAGCAGGGCACACCACCACAGATTGCAGAAATGGCCGCAGAGGGTAGCGTTGACTTCGCGATTGCGACGGAAGCCCTCCAGCAGTTCAATAGTTTGGTTTTATTGCCCTGTTATCGTTGGAATCGCTGCATCGTCGTGCCAAAGGGGCACCCTCTGACTCAGGTAGAGCGATTGACCTTAGAGGCAGTGGCTGAGCATCCCATAGTCACTTATACCTTCGGATTTACAGGCCGATCTAAACTTGACGATGCGTTTAAAAGTCGGGGGTTAGTGCCGCACGTCGTCTTCACCGCAGTTGACTCTGATGTGATTAAGACCTACGTCAGGCTGGGGCTGGGGATAGGGATTATTGCGGGTTTGGCCCATGATGAAACCCTCGATGAAGATCTCGTTAAACTTAACGCGGACCATCTTTTTGCCAGTAGCGTCACCAGTCTAGCCTTTAGAAAAGGCGCATTTTTACGGGGCTATATGTACGATTTTATTCAGGCCCTCGCACCACATTTGACACGGGATATCGTCGTTGAGGCGCTTTCTCGGTCGAATCCCGCGGAGCGGGAAGCGCTTTACAGTCACATCGAGTTACCGACCTATTGACTATCGAGAGCGCGCATAAAGCCCGAGACCTTGTCTAAGGTTTCGGCAAACTCGTCCTCTGGCACGGAGTCCCAAGTGATTCCGCCGCCCCCCCAGCAGTAAAGCACGCCATTTGAGGCCTCAAGTGTTCGGATTGCAATGCTCGATTCGAGCCACCCTGTGGCAGACATGGCAAAAACACTGCCGCAATAAACACCCCTAGAACCTGTCTCTAAACTTTTGATAATTTCTACTGAGCGTTTCTTGGGCGCCCCCGTGATTGAACCACCGGGGGAAGCCGCAATAAAGGCGGCTCCGGGGCTCACTTCCGATTTCAGCTTTCCTTCAATTCGACTCACTAGATGGTGTACGTTGTCGTAGCTGTAGAGGGCACATAACTCGGTGACTTCGACCGTTCCCGTTTTGCAGAGCTTACCCAGGTCATTGCGCAATAAGTCAACGATCATGATGTTTTCGGCGCGATCCTTCGTTGAGTTCAACAGAGCGTTAGCCGAGGCAATATCTTGCTCCTGATCGGCAAATCGAGGCCGAGTACCTTTGATGGGTTGGGAGCGTATATAGCCTTCGTTGATACTCAAAAAACGTTCTGGTGATTGAGAAATAATCGCATGGTTAGCGCCAAACTTTAGGAACGCTGCGTAATCTCCGGGAGCTACATCCCTAAGCGTTTCGTAGATGCCATACTCAGATCCGCTATAGGAGCACTGAAATCGCTGTGCGATATTGGCTTGATAACAGTCTCCTGCGGCGATAAAAGCCCTGACGGTGCCCACCATCGAATTGTAGCTTTCACTTGATATATCAGATTTAAACTTATGTTTTATATAATATTTATCGTCATAATCTTTTTCCCCTGCGGCCATTCGACCTTGCACCTCAGCGGCAGTCTGCGCTGAGATACTTGGGTCTTGCACCAGCCAGGCGCGCTCTTCAGAATGATCCTGCAAGATATACCAAGAGTAAATTCCGGCTGAAGCAGGTTGCAGTGGCTCCCCGGATACGTTGAGGGTGTTCGCGGAGGCGGTTTCAAAATCAAGAAAGCCAATCGCCATGCGCGATGACTCTTGGGGAGATGCCTGCAGGTTAGCTTCGATAGCGGCCATCCAGTGTGCCGCATTGCCGCTATAATCCGTGACGCAAAAATATCGATCAGGTAGCGCCGTAATAATGTCATACCGGCCGCTATCGTCGTCCCGCTTGCGACTGTCGAGCACCGCAAAGCCGGCCAAATCGGCGAAACGTCGAGCCCAGAGCGTAACGTCGCTGGAGTAGGGGACTGGGCTGCAGTGTGGACTATGAATTTTCAAAGATGTTGATGACCATTTCGCAACAAATTGACACAATACTGCTCTTAAACGTAAGTTACGAGCCCGCGTTGAAAGAGTGCTAACCGGTGAGTGCCACCGGGGCACCCAAGGGTAGCCGAACCGCGCCCACAAACCAGCAGGATTAAGAGTTTCCATGACCGATAAAGGCAAGCCGGAAAGCGAACAATCTAGTGGGGCAGCCGCGATGCCTCATGCCATGCTCAGCAACCCACTCCGGCGCTGCGAGCCGTCTTCAGACGTCCACTCGGGCCGCTACGAACAGACCCTTAAGCGTGGCAGAGAGCTTCAGCAGCGGCCCTATGAGGCCGCGGGTCAGCGAGGTATCCAGCGGCAGCATTTAAAGAACCGCATGACGGTGTGGGAGAGAGTTCAGTACCTGGCTGACGGCACCCCGCAAGTGTTGTACCAAAACTGGGGGCCGAATCTCGATGGGGCTTCATTGGTTACTGCAATTATTCAAATCGATGGCCGTGATGTCGCCATATACGGTCACGATTTCACGGTGCGTGCCGGCTCAATGGACGCCACTAACGGAAAAAAACTGGCCAGGCTGTTTGAGTTAGCGGCAAAGCGAGGCATTCCACTTGTCGGACTCAACGACTCCGCAGGAGCTTACATTCCTGCTGGGGTCGGCGGGCTCGATGGTTATGCCGATGCATTTACTGCGTTAAGGAAAGTCAGTGGCGTGGTTCCTAGCATAATGTGCATGTTTGGTTTTAATGCCGGAGGAGGTAGCTACCTACCCCGTCAAGGTAGTTTTCTTATCCAACCCAAAGATACGTTCTTTGGCTTAACGGGACCCGGGGTCGTCAAATCAGTGCTAGGTGAAGACATTACACCTGAAGAATTGGGGGGTCCAAAGGTTCACAGCCAAACGGGCGTTACAGATTTTGTCGTTGACGATGAGGTGTCGGCGCTACGTAAAGTTCGGGAGATCTTAAAATACATACCTGATTCCAGCGTGAAAGCGCCGCAATTCAAGCCCACGACCGATCCCGGAGGCCGGTCGACGGTTGATATCGACATTCTGTTGCGAAAGGCGTTTAACTCGCCAACCGGCTTCAATACCCCGGTCGACATTACCATTTTGATTCAGCAGCTGTGTGATCATGGCGATTTCCTTGAGGTGCAGGCCGAACGTGCTCGAAACACCATTACTGCCTTTGGCCGGATGGCCGGTCATGTGGTGGGTTTTGTGGCTAACAACTCAGCGGTAGCCTCGGGACAAATTGATATTGATGCAGCGTACAAAAACGCGCGATTTATTCGATTTTGTAACCTATACAACATTCCCGTCATGTTTTTAGAAGATACAACGGGGTTCCTTCCTGGCCGTGAACAAGAGCACCGGGGCATTGTGCAGGCGGGGCGGGCTATGCTCGACGCCATTGTCGATTTGCGTACGCCGCGATTCCTGGTCCTTGTCCGCAATGCTTTTGGTGGAGCCTATGCTTCCTATAACAACTACCCGACGGGTGCGGATTTTGTCGTTGCGTTACCAACGACTCGCGTGGCCGTTATGGGCCCCGCAGGAGTTGAGTATGTCTACAAAGACGAGTTGCGAAAAATCCGAGGAGAGGCCGCGGCTCGGATGACTGCAGAGATAGAATCTCAAAAGCAGCAGGGTCTGAGCGACAACGAAGCTGAATCCGCGGCAAAGGAGTGGGTGGATTCATGGGTTCGCGCCGAAGAAGCCGAGCTCGCGTTACGCTATGAACGCGAGATCATGAATCCAGAAGAGGCACTGAGCCTCGGTTCGGTATCGCAGATCGTTATGCCTTCAGATTTAAGACAGGTTCTCACTGATCACCTATCTTTTTGCCTAAGACATTATGAACCCTCAGCGCTGCAAGACGTGCAACGCGAGTTCCATTGATAACCGTCACAGGAAGCTCTAGCTTGTCTAACGAACACTATCTCAGTAACCCATTGATCCACCAAGATCGGCAGTTAGGATCAAGCGAGTCAGCGTGGGGCAAGCGTTTTAATTGCAGTGGTATGCGCCCTCTTATTATCTGCCGGGGACCAATCCGCAAAGAAGCGATTGATGTCTTTGCTGAGATGGGCATCGACTACTTTGGAATATTACTTTCAGAAAAAGATTCAATTGTTTACCCCAGAGCGCTTGCGCCTGAACTCAGAGTCCTCACAGATTCCAACCGCATTCATCGGGTTCCGGACTATACGGGCGCCAGCAAAGAAGAGCGCTTGCAACGCATCGCAGAGATTATAGATATCGCTAAAAAAGGCGACTACAACGCGATATTTGCGGGTTACGGTTTTATGGCTGAAGACGAAACCATGGTCGCGGCGATGGAAGACGCGGGGCTCAACTTTATCGGTCCCTGCTCAAGAACTGTTCACGATGCGGGCTTAAAGGATGAAGCCAAGCGAACCGCATTAAAGGCGGGGGTTTCGGTAACACCAGGAATCGATAATGGAACGGCGCTTACCCTGCTGAAAAAGCATCCCAGTAAAGAGGCTTTAAAGGCGTTGTGCAAAGCCGAGGAACTTAACGTACCTGAGTCAGCTTTTGATACTGAAACTCTGGAGACCCTTGCTGACGTTATTCTTACCGCAGCCTACAAAAAGGGAATAGACGTTTATACGGTAGAGGAATTGTCAGAAACACTGACCGACGCGGTTCGGCAAATCAATACGCAATACCCCAAAAACCGGGTGCGTCTCAAAGCCATCGGCGGTGGTGGCGGCAAAGGTCAGCGAATTGTCGCTTTGGGGGATGCAGAGCGAACTCCTGAGCTCGTGCGTGAAATTTTGGCTGAGGTCAAAACAACCGGGGTTGGTGACAACAAAAATGTTCTCGTTGAGCTCAACATTGAGACCACGCGGCATCAAGAAATTCAGGTGATAGGCAATGGCGAATGGTGCATCACACTAGGAGGCCGTGATTGCTCCCTGCAAATGCACGAGCAAAAGCTCCTCGAAGTTTCAGTGACTCGAGAAAGTCTGATTCTCGCGGCAGACGCCTCGGAGCGGGCGAATGAACCCGCGGCGACCGCAGTGCTGCGTCAGGATCTGGCGACACTAGACACGATGGAGGCGGAGGCAGCAATTTTTGGTGCTGCGGTAGGGCTAGACTCGGTTTCAACCTTTGAGTGCATCGTAGACCGAGACCGTCATTTCTTTATGGAGATGAATACTCGGATTCAAGTTGAGCACCGGGTGAGCGAACTTTGCTATGCCCTGCGCTTTGAGAACCCCGATGATCCCGAGGATGCCTTTATTGTTAATTCCCTCGTTGAGGCTATGGTGCTCCTCGCCGCTCATGGGCCCGAGTTGCCCAAACCAACCCGGTTAGCAAGGTACGCAGACAGTGTAGAGGCCCGGCTTAACGCAACAAATGACGCCTTGCAGCCCAGTGCGGGCGGTCAAATTCAGCACTGGTCTGATGCTATTGAAGGAGAGATTCGAGACGACCAGGGAATCAGCCTGCACAACCCCGATACCGACGTATTTATGGATTACACATTGGCAGGGGCCTACGACTCAAACATTGCATTGCTGTTAACTGTCGGCGAAACCCGTGTTTCCTGTTATCAGCACATGGCAGAAGTGCTGCGGCAGACAACGATGCGCGGTCCAGACTTACACACAAATCTTAGTTTTCATTATGGCTTGGTTAACTGGTTCCTGGGGAACGAAATTAACGCCCGTCCCACCACAAAATTTATCGTTCCGTATCTTACGGCTGTGGGTGAATTGGCAAAAGAAGCGCAGCGGGTGGATATCGAGGCGGCATGGAGTCTTTTATGCAAGCAACGAATCAGCGAAGCCTTGCCGGAGCACAGGGGGGCATTACAAAATGTGCTGCAAAGTAAACAATCGCTGCTACTGCGTCCGATTAAATTATTATTAGATTCCCCACATTTATTGTCAGGCTGGCTGAGCGTAAATGAGGATGCTTTCCAGCGTGAGGGCGAACATATTAGCTGGGCAGAAAACCCGGTAGATCTGCTCTCTGACACCTACCACTTTTTAAAAATGGATTGGTCCCCCGATGCCGCGGCGGCCCACGTAATTTGGGATCATGACCATAAGACCCTGTCGGAGGCTGAAGATTTTTATCGTGACCTAGGGCAGCGCTTAGGCAAAGAAAACTGGGAAGATCTAACCGCCGCACTAAATGGCTCAGCGCCTCAGGAGATGAGCGCAGATGACTGGCAAGCGATTCTCGCCGCTCATCGGGGCTTCCAAGCGGGTATGGAAATATTGGAGCTGCTGCCTGCAATGGCTCGATTTACTGGCTTCTATGAGCTGAGGGTGAACGCTGACCTGAGCATTGCTATCCCAGATCGCCTATTAGACGAGGCTCATCAGAGCGTGATGGCTCGGGTTTTAGCGCCGCCACCCGTTGCAAAATCTAATGAGATTGTTGCCGTCAGCGGGGGCATGTTTTACGGCCGAGAGGCCCCTGACGCCTCGTTATACGTGCAAGCCGGAGATCATTTTGAAGCCGGAGACCCTGTCTACATTGTGGAAGTAATGAAAATGTTTAACAAGGTTTACGCCCCCTTTGCAGGGGTCATTGATGAGGTTTTGATCGAAGGTGAAGGCGTTATTATCAGCAAAGGCCAACCGTTATTTAAGGTAACTCCTGATGAAAAGGTCGAAATCGAACCTGAACATGTTGTCGCTGAGCGGCGGAAGACACACACCCGTGACCTCATGAAAATGTTTCTTTAAATTGGAGATGGTGCTTTGATTACCAGTCTTGACCACATCGCTATCGCAGTCCCGGATCTCAATGCCGCTATAGAACGATTCATGGGGGATTTTGGCCTAAGCTTTGACGGCACTGATGACGTTGTTGCGGCCCAGACTAAAACGGCATTTTTTAGTCTACCGCCAACCCACATTGAGTTGGTACATCCTTTAGAGGGCGCGGGGCCCATTGCCAAATATTTGGAAAAACGTGGTGGTGGCATTCATCATCTGTGCTTCAGAACTGACGACATTGATGCTGATGTAGCCCGTCTGAGAGACAAAGGCTATCGCTTTCTAAGCGATGGGCCATCACCTGGAGCACACGGTGCCCGGGTTATTTTTATACACCCAAAAAGCTGCGATGGCGTGCTTATCGAACTTAGTCAGCCCGATAGTCACCAGCCAGGGGAGCAGGCATGAGTAAAATCTACGATCCTGAAAAGGCTAATCTTGCCCATTGGTCAGAGCTAGTCACCCAACAAAGTAAAGGTTTAGGGCCAGATGATTTTGTTTGGCAGACCCCCGAAGGTATTCCACTAAAGACGCTATACACGGCAGCCGATGTCGAAGACCTTCCCCTTACCGACACCTTGCCGGGCATCTCGCCGTACATTCGTGGCCCTATGGCGACGATGTATGCGGGTCGGCGCTGGACGATTAGGCAATACGCGGGCTTTTCTACTGCAGAAAAATCTAACGCGTTTTACCGGCGCGCGCTGGCCGGGGGTGGCCAAGGCATTTCTGTTGCCTTTGATCTGGCGACACACCGCGGCTATGACTCAGATCATCCTCGGGTATCCGGGGACGTTGGTAAAGCCGGTGTAGCGGTGGATTCCGTTGAGGACATGAAAGTCCTTTTTAACGGTATCCCGCTAGATCAGGTGTCTGTGTCTATGACCATGAACGGTGCGGTTCTCCCCGTATTGGCAGGGTATGTCGTAGCGGCGGAAGAACAGGGAGTTCCCCAGGATCAGCTGTCAGGAACAATTCAAAATGACATCTTGAAAGAGTTTATGGTTCGCAATACCTACATTTATCCGCCGGCACCTAGCATGCGGATTATCGGCGATATCATCGCACATTGCTCTCGCAGCATGCCGCGCTTCAACACGATTTCGATCTCCGGCTACCACATGCAAGAAGCTGGAGCCAATGCGGCACTGGAAATGGCGTACACCCTAGCCGACGGAAAGGAATACATCCGAACCGCCTTAGCGGCGGGCCTAAATATTGATGACTTTGCGCCGCGTTTGTCCTTCTTTTGGGGCGTGGGCATGGACTTTTACATGGAGATCGCCAAAATGCGCGCCGCGCGCCTGATTTGGGCCGAGATAGTCTCAGAGTTTGAGCCCAAAAATTCCAAAAGTTCGATGTTGCGGACTCACAGCCAAACTTCAGGCTGGTCGCTGACGGAGCAGGACCCTTACAACAATATTGTCCGGACAACGGTCGAGGCGATGGCCGCCGTCTTTGGCGGCACTCAGTCGTTGCACACCAATGCACTCGATGAGGCTATCGCCTTACCCTCAGAGTTCGCAGCACGTATTGCCCGTAATACTCAGCTCATTCTGCAAGAGGAAACTGGAATAGGCCAGGTGGTTGATCCTTGGGGCGGCTCATACATGATGGAAACTCTGACCGCCGAGATGGCGGATAAGGGTCGAGAATTGATTGCTGAAATCGATGCCTTAGGTGGCATGGCAAAAGCAATTGAAAGTGGTGTTCCCAAGTTGCGTATTGAAGAAGCGGCGGCGAGTAAGCAGGCGCGAATTGATCGCGGTGAAGATGTCATTGTCGGCGTGAACAAATATCAGAATGACGCCAAGGATGAAATTGATGTTCTGGAAATTGATGACGAGCAAGTGCGCGAGGCGCAACTCAGCCGGCTTGCCTCAATCCGCGCTTCTCGCGATGATGCCGAGGTACAAAAAGCCCTCAATGCATTGACCGAGGCCGCGAAGTCGGGGGAGGGTAACCTGTTAGAGCTCGCGATTGAGGCCACACGCTGCAGAGCGACGGTCGGCGAAATTTCGGATGCATTAGAGGTTGTTTACGGGCGTTTCGTTGCACAGGCGCAAACAGTGAGTGGTGTCTATGGTGCAGCCTACGCCGACGACACTGATTGGAGAGCCATTATTTCGGATATCGACAGCTTTATAGAACAGCATGGTCGTCGGCCGAGAATGCTGGTTGCTAAAATGGGACAGGACGGTCACGATCGAGGCGCAAAAGTCATTGCCACGGCCTTTGCGGATGTCGGTTTTGACGTTGATTTATCGCCAATGTTCGCCACACCCGAAGAAGTGGCGCGTCAAGCCATTGAAAATGACGTGCATGCGGTTGGGGCATCCAGTCTTGCAGCCGGACATAAAACCCTCGTGCCGCAGTTGATTGCAGCGCTGAGAGCTCAAGGGGCAGACGATATTATCGTTATCGCCGGTGGCGTTATCCCCCAGCAAGATTACGGATTCCTTGAGGAACAAGGGGTCGCATTAATTTTTGGCCCCGGTACACCCATACCAGAAGCAGCCAGAGCCGTGCTAGACGCTGTTAACGCGCGAAAAAGCTAAATGACGTCGTGGCCCCTAGGCATTGATGTAGCGGGGGTCCTTGCGGGACAACGCCGAGCGTTAGCTAAGGCCATCACCCTCGTTGAAAGTCAGCGAGAGGATGATCGCGAGTCGAGCCAACAACTTTTAAATACACTCCTTCCCCACACGGGCAACAGTATTCGAATTGGTATTACTGGCGTTCCTGGCGTGGGTAAATCCACCTTCATAGAAGCCTTTGGCCTTGACCTGGTGCGCCAAGGGCATCGTGTTGCGGTGTTAGCTGTAGACCCAAGTTCGCCCCTTGCGGGGGGGTCGATTTTGGGTGATAAAACCCGTATGGAAGCTTTGTCACGCGAGGACAATGCCTACATCAGGCCTTCGCCTGCGGGCAGCGCTTTAGGCGGCGTGGCATTAAAAACACGAGAATCGATGTTGCTGTGCGAAGCCGCAGGTTATGACGTCATCATTGTTGAGACCGTGGGTGTTGGGCAGTCAGAGCATCAAGTGGCTGGCATGGTCGATTTTTTTCTATTGTTGATGCTTCCCGGCGGTGGTGATGAGTTACAGGGCATTAAAAAAGGCATCCTTGAGCTAGCGGATACGATCGTCATTAATAAAGCTGACGGCGATAGCGCAGCGACCGCGCGGATAACGCGTCAGCATTACGCCAGTGCAATGTCGCTGCTAAAACACCCTAGCAGCTGGAAGCCCAAAGTTTTGAGCTGCTCCGCCCTAAACAATGAAGGCGTGGACGACATCTGGACTTTAATTAATGAGTTTCGTGCGCAGGCTGAACCGCATCAAGGCATCGAGCAAAAACGATCACATCAAAACTTAGCCTGGATGCAGCAACTGGTCGATGAGCTACTGAGAATCGGGTTACGCCGCCATTCTGGGGTTCGGGAAGCGTTGCCCGACCTCGAGCGGCAGGTGCAGAATTCCGTGATCACTCCCCTTGCCGCTGCCATGGAGGTCATGCGCCTCAGTCAGCTCTCATGAACGTGTGCGAACGGCGGCCATAAATCCCTGCGTGTTAACGTTGTCCTTCTAGGTGGGGCCTCAGAGTTTGTGCCGCCGCCGCGATGAGCCGCAGGAAAAGCTACCAGCAAAAGGATGCAAAAAAATGAAACTACCTAACGGTTTAAAGCGGCTGGTTATTGTGGCGCTTGTCATGGCCTTCCTTGGGTGTTCAGAGGATCAGGCTGTCGTCATCGAAGATTCAAGCGACCGCCGCATTGTTCGGTTCGACGTAGCTTCGGCAAACGTATACGTCGTTGAAGAAAACGGTCATCGTCTCATGATCGACGCTGGGAACCCTGGGGATGAAGCGCGCTATGAGGCCCTCATGCGCCGATCGGGTATTGATCCTGCAACCATTAACGTTGCGATATTGACTCACGGTCATATCGATCACGCGGGCACAGCTGCTTTTTTTCAGGAGCGCTATGGGATTCAAATTATTGGGGGAACCGGTGATCAACCCATGATAGAAGCTGCGGGAGATGTTGATCTTTGTCCGACTTCTATAACCGCCCAGCTGCTACACATGACGCTCAAGGGCAAACAATATCCTGCCTTTCAATTGGATCGAGGGATCAGTGCAAATGGGGGGGTGGTTGATCTTGCCGAATTTGGAGTGACCGGGAAAATCATACCGCACTCAGGTCATACACCGGGCTCGATGGTTATCACTATCGGCTCCCATGCCTTTGTTGGTGATTTAATACGGGGTGGTGTTTTGCAACCGGAGGTGCCAGCAACGCACTTTTTTATGTGTAATCTGGAAGAAAATCGACGAAGAATTGCAGAGATCTTAGCCCTTGACGGGATTCAGTATTGGCATCCCGGCCATTTCGGGCCTTTTCCAAGATCCGCCGTTGGCCAATATCTCACCCAACAACTCGGCGACTAAAACAGGGGTCTAGACAGTTTGCGACTCGTATCAATCAGCAAGGTTCATAAAGCTGGGCAAAGATTTCGCTTTTAACAAGATAGACATCGTTAGGGTCGCTCTCTTTCAAAACCAAATAATCACCGGGCTGTCCTGCGAAGTAACCGACGTCGTGCCATTTGGTGAAAACCTTCGTGGGCTTATCTGTAAGTGTTGCCAGAACACTAACGTGTGACCGAGCGACACACCCTTTAGCCCGTTCAAGAATTTCAAAATTTTGTTCTGATGCGCGCAGATAGACCCGTGGTGTGTATTCAGCGAGAAGGCTTATAGGGGCATCAGCAGGATCATAGCTAGCCTCGAATACCGCACGTTCAATAGGGTAAACCTCACCCTGAATTCCGATCATGACGTACACACTGTCTGACGCCAGGATATCAACATCGCCTTCGAGGGTGCGCACTCGAATCTCATTGCCCGATTCTGTGAGGTCTAGTGTTGGCACATAGCCCAGGGTGACAGGTCTCTTTTGATACCTGGACATGGCTGTAGTATCGAGAGTGTGGTTGCGGCTGTTGATAATATCGAAATCGGTAAAATACTGATGCACGCGTTTTAGCAAAAAAGCTTCAGCGCTAAGGGTGGGCTCTCGAAGGCGCAGAGCTGATTCTGCAATAAATCCTCCGGCTTTACTGACATGCCCCCCACCTGACCCAACATCGGCAGCGATAAAAGCCGCCATTTCATTCGCCATTACATCCTGTATGCAGCTGCGCACCGAAAATTTAATGCCTTGGTTTATGGTGTTGAAAACAACGCAGCTGGATACGGCATCAACTTGAATAGCTAAGTCACTGACAAAACCTAATATATTGGGGTCACAGGGTTTGACCGCCGTGACTGAGTAGTTAAAAGCCGCATTATGACTGGTACGCAAAAGCGCCAAACCGGCTGTTTCCATATCCGCCAGCGTGATATTGGCGTTTTTCATTCGATTTATCAGTGACAAGTCTGGGGTAAGCGATTCCAGCATGTCTTTGTCAGATGGGTGACCCACTTCAGCCAAGCTATTGGTGTCGGTAAATAAGCCATAGTAAAGGGCCGTCTGAACCTGTTGGGGTATCGAATAAGTCGATTCCTCTTGAAGCATCGCCCACACTAACGTTGCGCAGGATCCCAGCTTTGGGTGCACCTCGGACCGAGGAATATCAAATATCTCCTGTCTGTGGTGATCGATTATGACCACGTTTTCGGCATCTTCACGAAGTCGACTGACATTACCCGCGCCAAACTGGCAGTCAACGGTGATCAGCAGCCCGTCGACATGCGGATGCTCTGTTTGCTCGATTGGGATACTCAGCGCGGCGATCATTAGCAGCAAGTTCGGCTTATCAATCGTATTTTTACCGCTGTAAACTAGACGGGCGGGCTTTCCCAAAGAACAAAAATAGTCGTAAAGCGCAAACCCTGCGGCAATCGCATCAGCGTCCGGCGTATCGTGACACTGAATGACGATGGATGAGTTGTTCAGTAACGTACTCAACTTTAATTTTATCTGATCTTTCATTTAGCCTTCCTGTAACACCTCCCTGGAGGCGTGCTCATCGGAAAGAGACATGTCGGTGACTCAATGTATCCCTGTCGGTAATGGTAAAGCATGAAGTCATTCAGGACTCCCATTAATCCTAGCCATTTACATGCGAGACCGCAGTGCGAGGCGATGGCTTTAGCAACGCTATGCCCTCACTATCGCTTGTTTGTTAAGCAAAGCTAGCGGCATTAAAAGGCTGCGACGCATCGTAATTTAGCTTGCCGTCCACAGCGCGATACGCCTTGACCTCTGTCTTGATGCTTTGGTCTAGTCATCTGTCGATACTAAATTTGGAGGCGGTTCGATAAACCTACTTTGGGCGACCTTAACGCTACCTTAAATTAGCTTTCCCGCGTAATCTAAACAGATGCCATTTTTACGTTTAGATAGACTAATCAATCTCCACGACGGATACCGTAAAACCCTCAAAATTGATAACTTTGAGGTGCTTGTGATTCAGGAGCATGGAGAAGTCTTTGTTGTTCAAAGTCGCTGTCCGCACCGTGAATACCCCTTGGAGAAAGGGCTCATTTCCGGTGGTGTGATTTCATGCCCCTGGCATAACATGGCATTTGATCTGAGGACGGGAAATCATCTGGGTGGCGTTTGCGGTCGAATGCGAGTTTATGAGCCAGTATTCCAAGACAACCTAGTTGGAATCTTGATTGACCCATGACCGATCCCAGCTAGGCTTATTGCCTTGAGCAGCAAACCAAAATTCAGCCCGGAAATTTTCCTCATAGGGTCGCGCTTCAATTCCTCATAGGGTCGCGCTTCAATAGTGAGCCTTCAACTCCAGGCTTTCCTTGCTCGCATGCCAAAGCCGAGCAAAAAGATCGGCCCAAGGCGTGACATTGCCAGAGTTTTCTAAAAACTTGCTCCCTCGTTGGCCCGCTTCTAGCAGCATGACCCGCTTCACATCACTAATGATTACCGTTTGATTGCGCCACTCTGGATGCCCAGCTAAAACATGTAAAGACACCGTAGAGGTCAGCCGTCGTGCCAACGCTATGAGCCGATGTCGCTCCAGATTGATCGGGCTATCGTCTGCAATGAGTATCCGAATGCGCGCTTGCCGGCCGTTACGCACTAGGCGGGTCAAAGCGCCAACAACGTCGGTCTCGTCAAATAAAAAAGGCTCCAGGTTGGGGCTTGCGATATCAATAGTGCTACGTGACGTGGCCAGCAGGCTTAACAGCTGCTCGAGATTCTCGGCTAAGCGCGTTGCGGTGCTTAGCGCTAACGTGTCACGGGTTGGGTCAGAACCAGAATCGGCTCGCGGTGATGGGCTGGGTAAATCAGCGTCACGATTTTTCTGTGTTTAATCCCAGCCCACTAACACGCCACTCATCCCCAAAAAATTCAAGAAGCCTGGATGCACATGGGTTAGCTCTTCGGGGGTTACCGTGTCGCCACTGCAAAGGCGTTCGAGTATCGGGAGTGAGGCAAGGGGGATACGCAGCATCTCGCCATTTGCGTAAACGTTACATTCGTCGTTCAAGGCTTGCCAAGAAACCCGGGCACCCGTATGCAGGCGAAGTGCAGTGGCATGTTTGCTTGGGGGAGGGGCGCAGTCACCGTGCTCGGTAACAAGTTCTCCCAGCCATGATCCGTCATCTAAGGCCTCCAAGCTATTTTGGATCGCCTCCCGAGCATTGTTCCAGTGAGCTGCGGTTATCTCCCCCGGACGAGGTGGGGTCATCACTGAATCGCGATCTTCAAGGAGCAAATCGGGGTCAATGCGTTCAAGGACTTTGTCGGCCCATCGTGCCAGCAGCGCGGCGATGCCGGGGGCTCGAAAGCCTAAGGAATATGTCATGCATGGGCTTTC
Source organism: Luminiphilus sp. (assembly GCA_029253085.1). GTDB lineage: Bacteria > Pseudomonadota > Gammaproteobacteria > Pseudomonadales > Halieaceae > Luminiphilus. The sequence continues at coordinate 37,581 of JAQXAF010000129.1, forward strand.
AGCAATACCCCAGTGCGCCAATCCCGGGGGGACATATAGGACATCTCCGGCCTCAAGAATATACTCCTCCGTGGTCTCAAAATTTTGCAGTAGGTTGAGGTCCTCGTGTTTTATTCGGGGAGTATTTTCGTCGCACCATTCACCGAGCAACCATTTCCTTCGTCCTGTTCCTTGCACCAAAAATACATCGTAACGATCAAAATGAGGCCCTACGCCACCCTCGGTCACCGCATAACTAACCATGACATCGTCAAAGCGCCACTGAGGTAAAAATCGTAAGCATTGCTTAAGCGCGGCCACCTCAGGAACCCAGTGGTCAACGCCGTTGACCAGCAGTGTCCAGTCGTCTGAACGTTGGAAATCTGCCGAGTTCAGAGGCCCCCGCTTCAGCGCCCAGCCGCTTTTTGACTTACCGATCAAGCGGCTATCTGCGTCTTCCTCGAGTGCCAAGCCCCCAAGCTCTTCGGGGGTTAGCGGCGACTGCCAGTTGGGCAGCGCGCCCTTAATGAGAAGAGGCTGGCGCTGCCAGTAGCAGTCGAGAAAAGCTTTTTCATCGAATTGAAAGGTCAGTAGTGATTCAGACACACCAAATCCACCTCGTCATCAGTCTCGAATGGTTTGCGCTTGATACGCGGCGTTACCCGTGTAGCTGGCCGGTGTCATGGCACGTAAAGTGGCTTTTACTTCAGAAGGTAAATCGAGGGAATCGATGAAGTCGACCAGCACACTTGGCGTTATCGCTTGCCCTCGGGTGAGTGCTTTCAGCTTTTCATACGGCTCGGGTATACCGTAACGCCGCATAACCGTTTGAATAGGCTCTGCGAGCACTTCCCAGCTATTGTTCAAGTCTTCCTCAATGCGCGTGGCATTAACTTGCAGCTTGCCAATGCCCTTTAAGCAGCTCTGATAGGCTAGCAGCTCGTAGGCACAACCGACGCCCATATTGCGCAGCACGGTACTGTCAGTGAGGTCTCGTTGCCAGCGGCTAACGGGTAGTTTCTGCGACAGATGTGACAAAAGCGCGTTTGCCAAACCAAGGTTGCCCTCAGAATTTTCAAAATCGATCGGATTTACCTTGTGGGGCATCGTCGATGAACCCACCTCGCCAGCAACCGTTCGCTGCTTGAAATACCCCAAGGCGATGTAACTCCAAATGTCCCGATTAAAATCGATCAAAATCGTATTAAAGCGCATCATAATGTCGAAAATTTCGGCCATGTAATCATGGGGTTCAATCTGGGTGGTGTAAGGATTCCAGACCAGCCCGAGTGTTTCGACAAAATGCTGGGCGACATTGGGCCAATCAATGTCCGGATAGGTCGCAAGGTGGGCATTATAGTTACCTACCGCACCATTAATTTTCCCCAAGGGCGTCACCGTTTCCAATTGTTGCAATTGGCGCTGAAGTCTTGCGACAACATTGGCGAGTTCTTTACCCAGTGTTGTTGGGCTGGCCGTTTGCCCGTGGGTCCGCGACAGCATCGGTTGTTCGGCCTGTTGCTGAGCGAGTTCTGCGAGTGCGTCAATGATCTGTCGCATAGGGGACAGCAGGATCGTCAGCCCATCGCGCAGCATTAAACCATGCGCCAGATTGTTAATGTCCTCGGAGGTGCAGGCAAAGTGGATGAATTCGCTAACAGCCGCCAACTCGGGCTCGCTAGCAACGGCTTCTTTTAGAAAATATTCAACGGCTTTAACGTCGTGATTTGTCGTAGCCTCTATTTCCTTTATCTGCGCCGCTTCTTCGAGACCAAAATTGTGCAAAAGATCATCAAGAAACTGCGTGGCGGCCGAGCTTAATGCGGGCACCTCTGCAATACCTTCCTGGGTTGCTAGACACTGTAGCCAGCGGACCTCAACCTGCACGCGCCGCGCAATTAAACCGTATTCACTAAAAACCTCGCGAAGTGGAAGTAGCTTGTTTCCGTATCGCCCATCAAGCGGGGAGATTGCAGTGAGTGCATTAAGTTCCATGACTTTCCTACCTGTTCATCTGTCTTTATATTGACGTCGTTAGCGGATGCCCACTTCTCGACATAACCCTAGAGCTGTTGTGCGGATGCGGCCCCGCTGAAACGTAAGTTTCCAGCGACGTCCTCCCAGTTGACGCCATAGAAACGCCGATCTCACCCCGGCGAGCAGCAAGGCCCTAATCATTTCAGCATTGCCCTCACTTTGAAGGTGCTGAGCGCTGCCCATAATCTTGATCCGGAAGGGCAGGGTGCTTAGCGTGTCGGAGTAGACGGCCGCCACGCTGTGACAAATAGCCGTGGATTGTGAGCTGAAATGCGCTGCCTTGTAACTGGAATGTTGCAGCCGGTTATGGACCACCTGTTGTAAATCACTTCGGGCAGCGAATTTACCCTCAAGATACAGGATCGATAGAAAATAGCGCATCATAGTGCCAGAAGTTTCATCGTCTCCGGGAGCAAGTCCCGCCGCTAAATTTTGCAGCCCTAACTTAACGCCTTGAATATTCCCAAATACGCCTTCGACGTCAACTGCATCAAAACTAAACAAGGAATGTAAAGATGCTTCGAAATATTCGACAGGGTAAGTTCCCGTTCGGGACAACTGATCGACAATCCTAGCGGCCTGAGCAACCCCTGCGAGGGCAAGCGTCTGCTGTTTAAGCGGATTCGGCGTAGTCATAGCGCGTTCTCAATAATGCCGCCACCCAGACAGGTATCATTATGGTAGAAAACCACCGATTGCCCAGGGGTAATTGCACGTTGTGGCGCATCAAACTCGACCAGAAACCCCGTGGCAGTTTCAGACACTACACAGCTTTGATCCGCTTGGCGATAACGCACTTTAGCAGCGCAACGTAGCGGAAGAGCAGGAGCTTGCTCTGAGATCCAGAATAGGGTTGATGCGTTAAGGCTTCGCTTAAAAAGCCTCGGATGATCGTTTCCTTGGGCAATGGTAAGCACGTTTCGTTCGATATTCTTTTCAATGACATACCATGGCGCAGCGTTTCGATCCGCTAGGCCCCCAATGCCCAAGCCTTGACGCTGCCCGATCGTGTGGTACATCAGCCCTTGATGTTCGCCAAGTACCTGTCCAGTAACATCTTCGATGGTTCCCGGTTGTGCGGGCAAGTATTGCTGGAGAAAATCTTTAAAGCGTCGCTCGCCTATAAAGCAGATCCCTGTTGAGTCTTTTTTGCGCGCCGTGGTTAGGCCCGCCTGGGCCGCGAGTTTTCGAACTTCAGGTTTGGCAAGCTCTCCGACGGGAAACAAGCTGCGAGACAATTCGCGATGTCCTACTTGATGTAAAAAATAACTTTGATCCTTTTCGGCATCCAAACCTTTAAGCAGCGCCGTTCGCTCGCCGGAATCGTCCCGTCGAACGTAATGCCCGGTAGCGATAAAGTCGGCTCCGAGTTCAGTGGCGTAATCTAAAAAAGCGCGAAACTTTATTTCACGATTACAAAGGATATCGGGATTAGGCGTGCGGCCACTTTGATATTCCGCGAGAAAGTGCTCAAAAACACCGTCCCAGTACTCAGCGGCAAAATTAGCGCTGTGTAGCTTGATGCCCAAGGACGTAGCAACGGCCTGAGCGTCAGCAAGATCTTCCTTCGCGGTGCAGTAATCAGTGCCGTCATCTTCATCCCAGTTTTTCATAAACAAGCCTTCGACACGATAACCTCGATCGCGCAGTAACAAGGCAGCAACCGAGGAGTCTACTCCTCCAGACATTCCAACAATGACGGTGCTAGCACTGGGATTGCTCATAAACTCAGGATTCTATGATGAGTGAAAGTGGTGCACACAGACCGGCTCTGTGTTGGCGCAGCACTTCAAGCACTAAGTGACTTCTGTGAATTGGCTCAAGACGCTCTATCTCGTCAAAGCCCATCCAGTGAGCGCTAATGATACCGTTATCGAGGTGTCGATCGCTATGCTCCAATACCGGAGAGCAGAGAAAAGTATGCCGCAGGTAGGTCGTGTCGTTACTGGCCGTCAACATCGCCACACCGAGATACCCTGAGACCTCAACCTCCCAACGAGTCTCCTCAAGTACCTCGCGGCGCACCGCTTCCATCAGAGTCTCACCCTGCTCAAGGTGTCCTGCGGGTTGATTAAGCACCGCCCGTTCTGCGCCCTCAGGAAGCTCTCTCACCATGAGATAACGGCCATCTTTTACCACGACGGCAGCGACTGTAGCATTGGGTCGCCAGCGGATTTTCATCGTTTGCGTACCACAGATTGCTTTGCGTACTGTCCAGGCTGCAGGTCGCCAATTGTCCAATCACCAATGGCGATGCGGACAAGCCTCAGCGTGGGCAAATTAACCGCAGCGGTCATTCTGCGTATTTGACGATTACGCCCCTCCTGAATTGAAATTTCTAACCAGGCATCAGGGATGCGTTCTCGAAACCGAACCGGCGGGGATCTGTGCCACAGGTCAGGAGGGTCGATGGTCCTGACCCGGGCAGGTTTGGTTAGACCGTCGTTGAGCACTACGCCTGAGATGAGCTGCTTAACAGCCTGCTGATTGGGAGTCCCCTCAACTTGAACCCAGTAGGTTTTCCATAACTTAAACTTCGGGTTGGCAATTTGTTGCTGAAGCTTGCCATCGTTGGTTAGCACGGTCAGCCCCTCTGAATCATAGTCAAGTCGCCCCGCAACACGGAACTCAGGTGCGGATAACAAATCGCCAAGGGTTTGCCGCGGTGGGTCGTTGTCCCTATCGGTGAATTGGCTGAGGACTCGAAAGGGTTTGTTCAGCAGAATAATGTCTGGCAATCCCAGTTCCTCCTGATTAATGATAGACTGCGCCACTGGGGAAGGTGGCCTGAGGCCATCATCAAATAGCGTTCCAGTAAAGCCACATAAAGCCGGTGGCCCCGAGAAAGGGTGCCCTGTCGCATGTCGGCGCACGTCATTGGAACGGAATCCATCGAAACAACTGAATTAAACCAAAAATAGGATTCTCGCAATATGTCATATAAGCACATTAAGGTTCCGGAAACCGGAGACGTGATCACAGTCAACGAGGACAGCAGCCTGTCTGTGCCTGACAAGCCTATCATTCCTTACATCGAAGGTGACGGCATTGGTGTCGACATAACCCCAGTAATGATTGATGTCGTTAACGCGGCAGTAGAAAAGGCCTACGGTGGACAAAAAGCCATATCCTGGATGGAGATATACACCGGAGAAAAAGCGGCCGAATTGTATGAAGGCGACTGGTTCCCTGAAGAAACACTTGAAGCAATCAAAACATATGCCGTGGCTATTAAAGGACCACTAACAACGCCGGTAGGGGGTGGTTTTCGATCGCTCAACGTGGCGTTACGACAAGAACTGGACCTTTACACCTGCCTGCGGCCGGTCCGCTGGTTTGAGGGCGTTCCATCACCAGTACGCCGCCCTGAAGATTGCAATATGGTGATCTTTCGTGAGAATTCTGAAGATATTTATGCGGGCATTGAATATCAGGCAGGGACTCCGGAGGCGCAGAAAGTCGTCGACTTTATTATTAACGAAATGGGCGCAACCAAAATTCGTTTTCCAACCGACGTGGGTATTGGCATAAAGCCGGTTTCTTCGGCCGGTACTAAGCGTCTGGTTCGTAAAGCCATTCAATACGCTATCGATCAAAACCTGCCGTCAGTCACTTTGGTGCACAAAGGCAACATCATGAAATTTACCGAAGGAGCATTCCGAGATTGGGGTTACGAGCTTGCTCAAGAGGAGTTTGGCGGCCAATTAGTGGATGGGGGCCCTTGGGTGGAGATCAAAAATCCAATAAGCGGCGACCCAATTATTATTAAGGACGTGATTGCTGATGCGATGCTGCAGCAAGTTTTGACGCGCCCCAAAGAATACAGCGTTGTCGCAACCTTGAATCTGAATGGCGACTACCTTTCAGATGCCTTGGCCGCTCAGGTGGGTGGAATTGGCATCGCGCCGGGCGCTAACTTGTCTGATACCGTCGCTTTGTTTGAAGCCACTCACGGTACAGCACCAAAGTACGCCGGCCAGGACAAAGTGAATCCCGGCTCTTTAATTTTGTCGGCCGAGATGATGATGCGCCACTTGGGCTGGAATGAGGCTGCTGACCTAATCGTGGATGGTGTGAACGGTGCGATTCAGGCTAAAACAGTGACTTATGATTTCGAAAGACTGATGGATGGTGCCACTTTGGTCTCGTGTTCAGACTTCGGAAAGGCTATCATAAAGGCAATGTAGGTTATTGTTATCTATGGATAAAGCCCGTATTTTTTCGGGCTTTTTTTTGGCCTTTTTATGGCGTCGAGGCGTTTGTATACCGGGGTTTAGAATGCGGGCTGAAACAGCGGTTCCATGGAGGGTAGTAGACACATCGAGCCTAGGCGCCGCGCTCATCCGCATTTCAGGGACGCTCACTTTCATCCCCCAAAACTTCGGGCGAGGGGAGTACCGCGAGCCATTTTATGCCACCTCAGGAGCAACTCGAATCGATTTTTGTGTCGGGTAAACCGGCGGGCTACTCAGGTCGTAGATACTCTCAATAGCACTTGTTTAAACGAAATCTGGGCCGAGTGGTGCCGAGGTAAGGCCTACCTTTTCAAGGGCAGGGCGCTACCACGAACGATTGAGGGAAGAACAAGCGCAATGTTTTCGTTTGCACGCAAAGGCTGACATAAGGGTTTTTTCAGTGACGTACAGCAACCCTCGCGGTGAAACAGGTACGACTCAGCAGAGGGTCGTTAAATACCTATGGTCGTTAACTGCGGTGAATAGCTTATTTTAAATTTATCGCGCTCAGGGCAGCTGCCTTCAGGTTTTCCACAACGATGATGTGGCTAATTTTCAGTTGTCCTGACATATACTCTAGGAATGATGACGCAAATGTATAACTGGCGAATGGGCCCACCGGATAAATCTGATCGCGATGATGAAGGCGATCTGGCGGTTGCGCCGGCGAAGCCCAAGCTAAAGCGCCCGCCACTTTTTCAGGTGGTATTGTTAAATGACGACTACACTCCCATGGAATTTGTTGTAGAAATTCTTGAGTCTTACTTCCGCTTGGGGAGAGAGCAGGCAACTCAAATCATGCTCATGGTGCATACCAAGGGTAAGGGCGTTTGCGGCGTTTATCCCCGAGATATCGCAGAAAGCAAGTCGACCCAAGTGAATACTTATGCCAGAGATAGCGGGCATCCGCTACTGTGTGAAGTTGAACCGACAGATGACGAGTAACTAGAGGTAACCGGGTATGTTGAGTAAAGAACTGGAAACAGTATTGAACGATGCCTTTAGAACGGCACGTTCGCGTCGCCACGAGTTCATCACAGTCGAGCATCTGCTGCTGGCATTACTCGAGGATGCGGCTTCCTTAACGGTAATGACCGCCTGTAGCGTCGATATTGATGCGCTGCGGGGAGATCTCGTTGAGTTTATTGATTCAACGACACCCCTGTTAGGCGATGAAGACGATGGTCGAGATACTCAGCCGACACTGGGATTTCAGCGTGTGCTTCAGCGCGCTGTATTTCACGTTCAAAGCTCCGGAAAAAGCGAGGTCACGGGCGCCAATATTCTAGTGGCTATTTTTTCCGAACAAGAGTCACAGGCTGTTTACTTTCTCAAAAGCCAAAATGTTTCCCGTCTCGATGTCGTTAACTTCATTACCCATGGCATAGCAAAAGATGAGGAATCCGAAGAAGGCCCTCGAGGAGAAGGTGAGCTGGGTGAGGAAGACCCCGCAGAAGCCTCTGAAGCCCCGCTAGACACCTATGCCACAGACCTTAACGAAGAGGCAAAATCCGGGCAAATTGACCCCCTGATTGGCCGTCTTGCTGAAGTGGAGCGTGTCGCACAAATACTGGCGAGACGACGTAAAAATAATCCTCTATTGGTTGGCGAATCGGGTGTTGGCAAGACCGCTATCGCTGAGGGACTTGCCAAAATGATCGTGGACGGCAACGTGCCGGAAACCCTTCAGGGTGCGGTTGTATACTCCCTCGACTTGGGAGCGCTCTTAGCGGGAACTAAATACCGAGGTGATTTTGAAAAGCGTTTTAAGGGGCTGCTGGCTAACCTTAAAGAGCGTGACAATGCCATTTTATTTATTGACGAAATCCACACGATCATTGGTGCCGGCGCTGCTTCGGGAGGCGTTATGGATGCCTCGAATTTGCTTAAGCCCCTGCTGAGCTCTGGAAAGATGCGCTGTATCGGGTCAACAACCTATGCAGAATATCGTGGAATTTTTGATAAGGACAAAGCGCTCAGTAGACGCTTTCAAAAAATTGATGTCCTTGAGCCGTCTGTGGACGACGCTTACAAAATTCTGAAAGGACTTAAGAGTCGTTTTGAAGACCATCATGGTCTGCGCTACAGCGACCGAGCTCTTCGGGTCGCTACTGAAATGGCCGCTCGTTATATTACCGACCGATTTTTACCGGATAAAGCCATCGATGTCATTGACGAGGCGGGTGCGTACCAGCAGCTACTGCCTGTCAGTAAGCGTAAAAAGGTTATCGGCGCCGGAGATATCGAGTCTGTCGTTGCAAAAATAGCGCGTATTCCGCCAAAGACGGTGACGTCTGACGATCGAGACTTACTGGAAAAGCTCGAGTCAAACCTTCAAATGGTTGTGTTCGGACAGGGTAAGGCGGTGACTCAACTCGTTGCGTCGATCAAATTAGCGCGTGCGGGTCTTCGCTCGGGTGACAAGCCCATTGGCTCATTCTTACTGGCCGGGCCTACGGGTGTCGGTAAAACTGAAGTCACAAAGCAGCTAGCGCTTCAGTTAGGTCTTGAGATTACAAGGTTTGATATGTCCGAATACATGGAGCGGCATACCGTCTCAAGACTGATAGGTGCGCCCCCAGGCTATGTAGGCTTTGATCAGGGCGGACTTCTGACCGATGCTGTCACTAAGCATCCCCATTCTGTCGTCTTACTCGACGAGGTCGAGAAGGCCCATCCCGAGGTGTTCAACTTGCTGTTACAGGTCATGGATCACGGCACACTGACCGATAACAATGGACGAAAAGCTGATTTTCGCAATGTTATTTTAGTGATGACAACTAATGCCGGGGCAGAGAACGTTAGCCGCCGCTCGATTGGATTTACCCAGCAGGATCACAGTACCGATGCTCTTGAAGCCATCAACCGAATGTTTACGCCAGAGTTTCGAAATCGACTGGATGCAATTATTCCCTTCGAGCCTCTCGGAGAAGACGTCATTCTCACCGTGGTTGACAAGTTCTTGACCGAACTTCAGGGACAGCTTGACGAAAAGCGAGTGCAATTAGAGGTCGATGAGGAGGCTAGGTTGTGGCTGGTTGAGACGGGCTACGACCGAACAATGGGCGCCAGGCCTATGGCCCGGGTGATTCAAGAGCATATCAAAAAGCCCCTCGCCGACATGGTTTTGTTTGGCGCACTCAGTAAAGGTGGCACGGCTTTAGTGACCCTGAAGGAGGATCGCAGTGAGCTAGAGGTCAGTGTCGAGAGCGAGTCTGAGAGCCCGGTAGAGGCCTAGAGAGGTCTGTGGTGCCATTTGCCTGTCGTTTGCCTGTGTGCGCCACACCGCTTTCCTGTGGCCGCACAAGACGATAAAGACCCTCGTAACGTTGCACCCGCAACGGCGCTCCGAAAACTTAGCCCCCCTAAAGCTTGGAGTCTGAGGCTTGGTGGCTAAAACTCGGTGACGAAAACTCAGTAGCCCCTAGACCTTAGTGCCTCAAGCCGTGCCCTGGAAATCCCAAGCCTAAACATAGAGCGGGTGGCGTTGGAGAGGCCAGGAATTATCTCTCTCGGTAGGTAATGCGCCCTTTGGTCAAGTCGTAGGGTGTCACCTCGACCCGAACTTTGTCCCCAGTAAGGATGCGGATGTAGTTTTTACGCATTTTCCCAGAGATATGTGCTGTGACCACGTGGCCATTCTCAAGGCGCACGCGAAAGGTGGTGTTGGGCAGGGTATCAATGATTTCCCCTTCCATTTCGATCTGATCTTCTTTGGCCATTTACGTTGCCATCCCAAATGATGTGGGCGGCACTTTACCCGAAACTATCGCTCTTCAAAAGTGCCGCTAGGTCGGATTATCTACAAACCGCATGGGTACGCCACGACTAATGTCGCCAGCAGAGCGGGAAGCCTCAGAAATTTGCCAACTTCCACCTCGAAACATCTCCAGCGGCTGGAAGCGTGATTTGTAGTTCATTTTGTCGCAGTTGTTTATCCAATAACCCAAATAAACATAATCGAGCTGCGACTTCTGCATTAAATCAATCTGAAACAATACCGCATAAGTGCCAAGGCTCCTTGCTTCGTGTTCGGGGTCATAAAACGTATAAATTGCGGAAAGCCCGTCGAGCATTTGATCTGCAACAACAACAGCAATCAGCCGGTCGTCATCGTAAAACCGGAAATAGCGCGTACAACCTAGCCCGTCATTTAAAAACGATCGGTATTGGTCTCTTTCCGGTGGAAACATATCGCCATCGGCGTGTCGGCCTTTGATATAGCGCTCGTACAGTGCATAGGCTTCGTCGTCGTCGATAGAAGCCTCTTCCCGTATTTGCAGGTCTTGATTTTTACGCCAAACACGCTTTTGACTCTTGGACTGAAAAAATTCTGCAACCGGAACGCGAGACGGTACACAGGCATTACATTGACTGCAGTGAGGGCGGTAAAGATGGTCACCACTTCTGCGAAACCCCATCAATGAAAGCTGTGTATAAAGCGCCTGAGAGAGCGTTTGACGCGGATCAATAAACAGGGTCGTCGCTTCCTGATCTGTGAGGTAGCTGCAAGCATGGGGAAAGGTCGTGTAAACACGGATATCGCGCAGGGAAGCCGTCATGCACTAAGCTCCAAAAGCAGCTCAGCCGCTGATTCAGGCAGCATGTCGCCCCAGGGCACACGGTGCTTTGCCGTGGGGTTAACACCCTTAATGATCTGTCGTACTTGCTCCATATCCTCACTTATCGCGTTTTCGAGTTTGTGTTCAAAGCTTTCTCTATTGACCGAACGGGCACCCATTGAGGTCAGGTGCTGGCTCTCTACTTGGCAATCGATGAATTCAAAATACCCCATCTGACCAAGATACGCTAAAGAAGCCAAGGCAGCTTTTGATGCGTCCGTTTCAATGGAGAACATCGACTCCCCAAAAAAAGCTTTGCCAAGGCAAACTCCGTACAGCCCTCCAATAAGAACATCCTGGCGCCAAACCTCTATCGAATGGGCATAGCCGAGACGATGGAGAGCACTGTAAGCACTTATCATTGAGGGGAGAATCCAAGTTCCCTCCTGTGAGCGGCGTGGCGCTGCGCACGCCCTGACAACAGACAAAAACTCCAAGTTCAAGGATAGCCTGTAGCCCCGCTTCTTTAACGACTTGCCAAAAGATTTTGAAACTTTAAATTCAGAAGGCACAAGTACCGCTCTTGGGTCTGGCGCCCACCAAAGTATGGGTTCGTTGCTGCTGAACCAGGGAAAGATCCCACGACTGTAGGCATGTAAAAGCCGCTGGGGAGAGAGGTCCCCACCCATTGCGAGGAGCCCGTTAGGTTCTTCTAGGGCATCAATACTTGCGGGGAATTCAAAGTCGAGCAACGGCTTGAACTCAGTGATTCAATTCATCAAGATATTTTTCGGCATCAAGTGCGGCCATGCAGCCAAACCCCGCTGAGGTGATCGCCTGACGATAGATATGATCAGCGACATCTCCGGCAGCGAAGACCCCGGGCACGCTGGTGTGTGTGGCTTCACCGTTGACCCCAGAATTCACCTGTATGTAGCCGCCCTCCATAGCCAACTGCTGGTCAAAAATATCCGTATTGGGTTTATGGCCAATAGCAATAAAAACCCCGGCGAGGTCAAGCTCCTTCTCGCCGTGATCGAGGGTCGAGCGCAGACGCAAACCGGTAACGCCAGAACTATCGCCCAGCACCTCATCCAGGGTTTGATGCCAATGGATTACCACCTTGCCCTCTTTTTCTCTGGCGAACAAACGATCTTGTAAAACCTTCTCTGAACGCAACGAGTCCCGGCGGTGCACAAGATGAACACGGCTGCACAAGTTGCTCAGGTAAAGCGCCTCTTCTACCGCCGTATTGCCACCACCGATAACTGCAACCTCTTTACCACGATAGAAAAAACCGTCACAGGTTGCGCAGGCACTAACGCCACGCCCCATAAAGGCTTCTTCACTGGGCAGCCCCAAATATTGGGCAGATGCTCCTGTGGCGATGACTAGGGCATCGCAGGTGTAGTCTTGGCTGCCTCCGAGGCGAAAAGGGCGACTGTTTAGGTCAACTTTCTCAATGTGATCGAAGAGGATGGCCGCATCTAGCCGTTCAACATGGGCCTGCATTTCGACCATAAGTTGGGGGCCTTGCAGGTCCGAGGCGCCTCCTGGCCAATTTTCAACCTCAGTCGTCGTGGTGAGCTGACCTCCTTGCTGAATACCGGTAATAACAACCGGATTGAGGTTTGCTCGGGCTGCGTAGATGGCGGCGGTATAACCCGCAGGCCCTGAGCCCAAAATAATCAGGCGATGGTGTTGTGGCTGGCTCATAAAATAAACACTTAGCTATGTGGAACGAAGACGGTTCATCACGTTAAAGTGACGGAGCACATGGTAACATCTCGTTTTCAATAAAAGGATGCTGATTCGTTGTCAGCTACACGAAAATCGTCAAAATCCGCACAGGATCTCACTCCAGAATCCCGAGGACCGAAAGATGCCCTCTTTATCGCTATTGGGGCGGCTTGTCTGTTGGTTCTCTTGGCACTGGTAAGCCACAATAGCAGTGACCCTGGGTGGTCATCGAGCGGCGGCGGTGATATTGAAAATCTGGCGGGTATTACCGGCGCATTTCTGAGTGATGTGCTTTTTTCATTGCTGGGTTTTGGTGCCTTTTTGATACCGGGCCTGCTGGGCTACCAAGCCGTTCGCTTTTTGTTGGTTAGGGAGGCTCGCAGTCCAACCGACTGGACGGTTTTTGGTTTGCGCGCTCTTGGGTTGATTCTCGTCGTTCTGGCTGCGACGTCACTCGCGGCGCTGAACGACAGCGGCAATGCAGATTTACCTCAGGGTGCTGGGGGTATTCTCGGTGCAAGTATTGGCTCGGGCTTTGACACGGCTTTTAGCTCAGTAGGCGCGCGCCTGCTGTTACTCGCGGTGTTTTTTCTCGGCATTACCGTCTTTGCCGATATCAGCTGGCTGAGGGTGATCGACACATTGGGTGGCCGGCTTATTGCGGGCTGCAGCCGGTGCTGGAATTGGCTATTGCAGACCAGGGACAGGCTTGCAGAGCGTCGGGAGCGTGAAAAACAGCAGGTTGAACGTAAGGCCGTTATAGAAGATTACGTCGCACAAAAGAAAAAAAATCCGCCCAAAATAAAAGCCCCCGATCCCCGTCCTGTGCCCAGTCAGCGTATTGAAAAAGAACGTCAAAAGCCTTTATTTGATACTCCGATTGTCGGCGAGGTGCCGCCACTAGACCTGCTTGACGTGGCCGCTGAGACCGGGCCCCGTGGCTACTCAAAGGAAGAGCTGGAATCGCTATCAAGGCTCTTGGAGCTCAAGCTTCAGGACTTTGGGGTCACCGCCGAGGTAACTGCCGTCTATCCCGGTCCGGTTGTTACGCGATTTGAAATCCAACCCGCTGCTGGGGTTAAAGTCTCCCGGATATCGAATTTAGCCAAAGATCTGGCGCGGTCCCTAGCGGTCATTTCGGTTCGGGTTGTGGAAGTGATTCCGGGGAAAAGTGTTGTCGGTATAGAAATACCCAACGCGGACCGTCAAACGGTCAATTTTAAAGAAGTTCTGGCTTCGCAAACCTTTGACGACTCAAAATCCAGTTTGACGTTAGCCTTGGGCCATGACATCGCCGGTGCTCCCATCGTGGCAGATCTGGGGAAAATGCCGCACCTTCTGGTGGCGGGAACAACCGGATCGGGAAAGTCTGTGGGCGTGAACTGCATGCTAGTGAGTTTGCTTTTTAAAAGCAGTCCCGAGCAGGTTCGATTGATCTTAATTGATCCTAAAATGCTGGAGTTATCTGTATATGACGGCATTCCGCACCTTCTAACCCCGGTTATCACCGATATGAAAGATGCAGCCAATGGTCTTCGTTGGTGCGTCGCCGAGATGGAGCGGCGCTATAAACTTATGGCGCTCCTGGGAGTGCGCAATCTTGCGGGTTACAATCGTAAAGTGAGCGACGCAATCGCCGCTGGGGCCCCCATCGAGGACCCTGTCTGGAAGCCAGATCAGCTTTCTATGATTCCCGTCGATGAGCAAGTACAGCCCACCCTTGAGCCGCTACCTAGCATTGTTGTTGTGATTGATGAGTTTGCTGACATGATGATGATTGTTGGTAAAAAGGTTGAGCAGTTGATTGCGCGAATTGCACAAAAGGCTCGCGCGGCGGGTATTCACCTTATTCTCGCGACTCAACGCCCTTCAGTCGACGTCATTACGGGGCTGATCAAGGCGAATATTCCTACCCGAATAGGCTTTGCAGTGAGCTCTAAAGTCGATTCCAGAACGATACTTGATCAAGGCGGGGCTGAGCAGTTGTTGGGTAACGGCGATATGCTATATCTCCCCGCAGGCTCCAGTGTGCCGGTGCGAGTGCACGGGGCTTTTTGCTCTGATGACGAAGTCCATCGGGTGGTTGCAGACTGGAAACGACGTGGTGAACCACAGTTCATAGAAGGCTTGTTGGACGAGGGCGGCCAGACCCCAGTGACGGCAGGAGAGCTACAGTCCGCTGCCTCCGACGATGAAAATCCAGAGGGTGATGCCTTGTATGACGAAGCCGTTCATTATGTGACTAAGAGCAGACGAGCCTCAATTTCTAGCGTACAGCGCAAACTTAGGATTGGATATAATCGCGCCGCCCGTCTGATTGAAAGCATGGAGCAGACCGGTGTGGTCTCAACCATGGGGACGAACGGGCAACGGGAGGTTCTAGCACCACCTCCTGTGGAGGACTGACGATGACACCATTAGTCGGCGTTAAGTGGCGATGGTGGACTGTCGCGTTACTCTGTCTTTGGCTTCTGATCGGCTTGGTAAAAGAAGCGCAAGCCGACGGGTTGTTAGGCAATATCGAAGCGTTACAAGGAAGCTTTCGTCAGGAAATCATTAGCTCCAGCGGTTCCGTGATGGCGGAAAGCAGCGGTGTCTTTGCGCTACTGCGGCCACATTTTTTTCGGTGGCAGATTACCAGCCCGGGCAAACAGCTTCTCCTTAGCGATGGCGAGTTTTTCTGGCAGTACGATGAGGATCTCGCCACGGTCGTGAGGCGACCTTTAGAAGGCCAGCTCAGTTCTCCTTTAGGCGTTCTCCTGGCGGATGAGGCAGTTCTTCGAGAGCATTACGTGGTTACCCGCAATCAAACTCATTTGCAGCTTCAGCCCCTCGAACCGAACCCAATGTTTACTTCAATGACCGTGACGATCGATCAAGGAGTTCCAACATCGGTAATCGTTACTGACAATCTTGATCAACGCATTGACTTCAGGCTGAGCCCTGACGAATCGAGCGCATTAGCGGCAGATGACTTTGTATTTATGCCGCCCCCCGAAGCTGATATGACCATCGTCAAACCGTAATGGAGGGGTAGGGATTGTCGACAACACAGTCCACTCTGTTCGACGAGGCTACCGGGAAGCAAGGCCCACTTGCGTCACGGTTGCGTCCTAGCAGCCTAGCTAGCTTTGTAGGCCAGGAACACATTTTAGGCCCGGAGGCTCCCCTCGCCATGGCTGTAAGCGCGGGAAACCTGCACTCATTCTTGCTGTGGGGGCCACCCGGGGTAGGTAAGACGACGCTGGCGCGTCTTTGCGCAGGCACCGCAGAAGCTCAGTTTTACCCGATTTCAGCCGTCTTAGCGGGGGTCAAAGAAATCAGAACGGTCATAGAGTCGGCTCGCATCGGGTTATCCCAAGGGCTGCGTACCGTGCTGTTTGTGGATGAAGTTCATCGCTTCAATAAAGCCCAACAAGATGCGTTTCTGCCCCACGTCGAGGATGGAACAATTACATTTATTGGCGCGACCACTGAAAACCCATCTTTTGAAGTCAATGCGGCCTTACTATCTAGAGTGCGAGTCTATCGATTACGAGGGCTAGAGCCCCATCACCTTGTCACCATTTTGAAGCGCGCAATTGCGGCCGAACTGCCCGGGTTGCACGCTGAACCCAAAATTCTAGAGGCCATTGCTTTACAGGCTGACGGGGACGCGCGCCGAGCGCTAGGGCAACTGGAAATCGCCGCGGACTTGGCTAGGATTGAAGATGGGCGCAAAATCATAGATCAAAAGGTGCTTGAGGAACTAGGCCAGGGTAGTCCGCGACGCTTTGATAAGGGCGGCGATGCATTTTACGATCAGATCAGTGCGCTCCATAAGAGCGTCCGCGGCTCCGACCCTGATGCCAGCCTTTATTGGTTTGTGCGCATGCTAGATGGTGGCTGCGACCCGCTCTATATCGCTAGACGGGTGGTTAGGATGGCAAGCGAGGATATTGGTAATGCCGACCCCAGGGCATTAGAGATTGCGCTAAACGCGTGGCAGATTCAGGAACGCTTAGGTAGCCCTGAGGGTGAATTAACCCTGGCGCAGGCCATTATCTACCTCGCCTGCGCCGCAAAAAGTAACGCTGTCTATAGCGCCTTTAATGAAGCCAAGCGTTTGGTTGACCGCCAGGGCAGCCTGGAGGTGCCTAATCATTTACGCAATGCACCTTCGGCGTTAATGCGCGATCAAGGCTTTGGACAAGACTATCGCTATGCCCATAACGAACCTGAGGGCTATGCCGCTAATGAGCGATATTTTCCGGAGGGAATGACGCCCACGCAGTTTTATCACCCCACAGAAAGAGGCCTTGAAGGGCGCATCCGAGAGAAATTGCAGCATCTGAAAACCTTAGACCGGCTGGCAAAAGAAAAGGCTGACCGTTGATGGGTTCAATTCTATGGGTGGCGTTGGGCGGGAGTTTAGGCGCTGTTGCACGTTACGGCGCAGGGCAACTGATCAAAGCGGTCTATCCCGATGCGAGTTGGCCTATAGCGACGCTGTCTGTCAATGTGTTGGGTTCACTGGGTATTGGTCTCGTTTTTGTCCTTCTAGAGCGTCATTGCGTTCATGAAGCAGCGCGACTGGTGTTATTGGTTGGCTTCCTCGGTGGTTTCACCACTTTTTCAACGTTCTCGCTAGAGTTACTACTTATGATGGAGCGCGGTGAATGGGTGCTCTCACTGGGATACGCGTTTATTAGCCTTGCCAGCTGTTTTGCGGGCGTTTATTTTGGCGCGCAACTCGCTCGAGGGCTGGGTTGAAAGACGGCAAAAAATTGATGAACACGTTATGATGCGGCCGCAAATTAACCCTCTACAGTCTCTGAGGAGTCACCACAATGCTTGATATTAAGGTCGTTCGCGAAGATCCGACGGCTATTGCTGCGGCACTAAAAATCAAGGGTTACGAATTTCCTGTCGAGGATTTTCTTGAGCTGGATTCCCGTCGTAAGCAGGCTGATATTCGTGCACAGGGTTTGCTGGCCGACAGAAAGTCTGCCTCTAAAAAAATTGGTGAATTGGTGGGGCAGGGGCGCAGTGTTGAAGAGGCCAAGGCGGAAGTGGCTGAGCTCCTAGAAAAAATTAGTGGCGATATTACCATCGCCACTGAGGACGCTAGGCAGGCTCAGGAAGCTTTGCAGGCCATGTTACTGGCCACCCCAAACGCGCCCGATGCCCGAGTTCCTCCCGGCGCAACAGAGGACGATAACCGCGAGGTGTTAACCTGGGGCGATCCAAAAGTTTTTGATTTTCAGCCCTTAGATCATGTCGATATCGGGGAGTTATTGGGGCAAATGAATGCCGCAACCGCAGGCAAAATTACGGGGTCGCGTTTTACCGTAATGAGCGGGGCAATCGCGCGCCTGCATCGGGCACTAGTGCAATTCATGCTGAACGAACACATCGCTGTCCACGGGTACACTGAAGTTTACGTTCCCTATATTGTGAATCGCGAATCCCTGGTCGGAACAGGACAGCTCCCAAAGTTTGAAGAGGATCTATTTCGTATCCAAGGGGATCAGGACTATTACCTGATCCCGACAGCCGAGGTCCCCGTTACTAACATTGCTCGGGATCGTATTTTTGAGGATCAAGAATTCGGTGATTTGGGTATTCGTTTTGTTGCTCACACGCCGTGTTTTAGGAGCGAGGCGGGCAGCTACGGTCGAGATACTCGTGGACTCATCCGACAGCACCAATTTGAAAAAGTTGAGCTGGTGCAACTTGTCCGGCCCACTCAGTCAGACGAAGCGCTCGAATCCTTAACGGCACACGCGGAGCATATTTTGCAGTCGCTACAACTGCCGTATCGTAAAGTGATTTTGTGCGGGGGTGACCTCGGTTTTGGTGCACAACTCACTTACGATCTTGAGGTGTGGCTTCCCGGACAGGATGCTTATCGAGAAATCTCTAGCTGCTCGAATTACGGGGCCTACCAAGCGAGGCGCATGCAAGCCCGCTGGCGCAACCCCGCGACGGGCAAGCCCGAACCCTTACACACGATTAACGGTTCGGGGCTAGCCGTAGGACGCACTTTGGTGGCCATTCTTGAGAACTATCAGGAGGCCGGGGGCGGCGTCCTCATACCTGAGGTCCTGCGCCCCTACATGCACGGTTTAGAACGTATTAACGCTGGGCAGTAGCCGAGGCTGGGGTATTTGACGCTCCGGTGAGGGCCAAGGTATCGGCGAGAATTCGTCCTGCCTCTATGAGAAGAACGTCAGTGGGCTCATCGTCCGCGTCGTCAGTCTCCGCCGAATTGTCCAATACCGTGCTGGGCGCATTTAAATCGTCGCTGTCATCCACCGCCACCATAACGTCATCTGGGTCTTCGCTCGTTACCGCAGCTTCTTCATCACGGAGGCTGTCTAGGGGCTCGAGTCCTTGCGCCTGGCGACGTTTATTTTCGATTTCAAGGGCCTTTTGCTCTTGAGAATCACGAAGTGCTACGCGCTCTTCTTCGTTAAGTGGTAAGGACTTTAGACCCCGTGTTTCAGTCGCCATCAACACTTGGTCTACGAGATAAATATAGTCGGGATCTTTTTCAATTCTGCTTTTGTGGCGTTCGTTTAACGTGGGCAGTAGTGAAGAGAAGAGGCTGTACTCCCGATGCCTAACCGGCGAGATTTGATCCCAGTCAAGGGCATTATCAAGTGCACTCTCACCAATTTCATCTGGGTCAAAAAGCGAGGGGAAATCAATATCCGGTACAACACCTCTATGCTGGGTCGAGTCCCCGGAAATGCGGTAAAACTTGCTCTCGGTGACTTTGAGTTGCCCCTCAGGCATGCCAAGCAGAGTTTGAACGGTCCCTTTACCAAAGGAGCGGTCGCCCAGAACAATACCCCGACCGTAGTCCTGTATAGCTCCCGCAAAAATTTCTGAGGCAGAGGCGCTTAACCGGTTGATTAATACCGCTACAGGGCCCTGATAGTAAGCCGAGCGTCGGCGTTTTCCGTCTCGCCATACTTTTCGCTCGGCACTACGAATTTGGACTGTGGGGCCATACTCAATAAAAAGACCGGTAAGGTCATTGGCCTCTTGCAATGACCCGCCGCCATTATTTCGTAGATCGATGACCAGAGCTTCAGCGCCCTGTGCCTGCAGCGCCTCGATCAGTTTCTTAACGTCCCGGGTCGTCGATTTATAGTCTTCATCACCCCGCCTGAGGGCTGCAAAATCAATGTAAAAGGCGGGTATTTCGATCACACCCACTTTTCGAGAGACACCGTCTGCGTCATCGAGTTCTAACAGCTCGCTCTGTGCTGCCTGCTCCTCTAACTTCACCTTATTACGCTCAATCGCAACCACTTGACGCTGATCCGTTTTGCCTTTGCCTGGGATCACCTCGAGCCTAACCGTGGTTTCACGTGCGCCACGAATGAGATCGACGACCTCATCTAAGCGCCAACCCACCACATCTTCGATAGGGCCTTCAACGCCTTGTCCAACGCCAATAATGAGGTCAGAGGGAGAGAGGTCACCTTGCTTGTCCGCGGGCCCTGCGGGAACTAATCGAACCACTTTGGTGTATTCGTCATCGACCTGCAGGACTGCACCAATCCCGTCGAAAGACAGGCTCATGTTGATATCGAAATTCTCGGCGCGTCTGGGTGAGAAGTACGAGGTGTGAGGGTCATACAGTTCGGTTAATGCGTTAGCGTAGATCGCAAACACATCACGCTCATTGTACTGCTGCAGCCTGTTGAGCTGATTGCTATATCGTTTGATAAGTGTGGGCGCTATCTCATCCACGGATTTGTCTGCGAGCTTTAGGCCGAGGGCCTGATTTTTTAATCGCTTGCGCCAGCGATCGTCTAGTTCACTAGAAGATGCCGCCCAAGCAACGTCGTCGCCATCTATTGGCAGATACTCCGAAAGGCTGTAGTCGAACTCCGGCACCGTAGTAGAAAGCTCCGCTAATATCGCTTCCAGGCGCGCTTTCAGGTTGATTTGATATTTGGTGAAGATCGTAAAGGCAGGATCAAGGTTTCCCTCTCGGCCGGCATCGTCAAGCGCTGCTCTGTAGACCTGAAAGCTCTTGACGTCGTCGAGAGTGAAAAACATCTTCTGGGGATCCAGCGTGTCTATATAGGCATCTAAATGCGCAGCTGAGAGTGCATCATCATAACTCTTACCCTCATAATGTCGATTTTGCAGAGCGTTAATCATCTCACTTAGGGTTTCTCCCTGAATAGCCTCGGGGGCTAGCGCCCACGCCCTAGAGGCGCTGAGGAGTACGATGAGAAGCAGCCAGCGAAGGCGAGTAGAATTGGTCAGGAGCATGGCGTATTCAATCCGACGTCTATGAGAGTAGTTAGTGAACTATACGTGCCCAACAGCGTGACCCGATGAGGTGTTTTTCACCCCTTTTGGACTCTACCATCAAAAAGGATGGCCAAACCTCAGGTAGACCGCTGAGTTATCACCAGATCCTTTGGCAGCTTCCATGCGCATGACCACTCCAGATTCAGGCTTTACAAGCCAACTCACGCCCGCGCCAATGCCCGGATAAAGCTCATCGCGACAGCTTTGGGAGTTGGCGTTTGATCCTACGCCGTCGCCAAATAAGCAACCTATCCCACCAAAAACAACAACACCCCAGCGCTTGGAAAGCGGCATACGAAGATCAAATTGGCCTCCAACCGAATTCTCCCCCAAATAGTTTCCTCGGGTGTACCCCGGTACAATTACCGACGAATAACCCGAGACGGGGGCGTCATGGGTTAGCCGTGTATAGGCTTGCACGGCCAGCACCGTTTCCGGGGCATTATTTCCGGTAAACCAATGGCCAAGAGAACTGTAGTGATTAAAATTTCCACGCAACACATCAAAATCGCTATTACTGTCTATGAGTGAATCTTCTGGCAGAAGTTCCTCAAGCAGGCCACCGTTTTCGAGAATTGGCTCATCGTCACTGCTACTATAACGCGTGCCGTCTACAACTAAGCGGCTTCCCGAGGTGGGGGTCCGCACGTGGTTGCGCCCATCTCTCTCCACGACAAAGCCGACCCCCGTTGCATTAAATCCCATTAAACCGACTGGGTTATTGGCCATTTCATACGACGTTGGAACACCGATAACATAGTTCGTACGCACGAGTTGGCCACCGAAAAACCAATCGCCTACAACCCTGTATCGGTAGCGCATAAATAGTGTTTTCAGGTCGTCCGTAGTTTCAACGGTTTTACCACTGCCCAAAAAATCGTCATATTCGTTGTTGATATCACCGTAAGCCGCACCAGCAGTTAGCCGGTGATGATCGGCACTCCAATATAGGTCCGTAAACATTGCGCTGACCAAAGAGTCAGTATTTGAATAGGAAAGGGTCGCCCCGCTCAGGGACATCGGTGACGCGTCGTCAAACCGGTGCAGGTAAGCGGCAATGACGCCAACATTTTTACCCAACTTTGGGTCTACGCTAAAGGTTGGTGTTAGCAGCCAAGGGCTATCACGCTGTGGTTGATCTGATTTTACAGCCTGTGCATTTTCTGCCTCTGCAGCATCATCTTCCATTTCCTGAGCAACAGCAGACCTCGTGCCGGCTGCAACAAGCCCAATTAATAGGCTTAGACAGATAAATATGTGAGTAAATCGATGCACGAATAATAGCCTCAAGCGATGAAACGGGAAGGGTGTCAGAGTTTACTGGCAACTAGGGGTCAGTGAGGCGATTTGCACCAGAAATAGGCGAATGGGTCACCTTTTGAACAGGAGTCTCGCAAGCGAAAGAAAAGGCGCATGGGCGAGGAGGGTAGTGGTAAGTTATCGGCCGTAAGGTCGATATCAATGGAATCCTGAGTTGGCAGTATCTGCAAAGTTTGAGGGTGGTCTGAGTTGGGATCCTCGCCACCATTGAGATCGGTTGGCTATCAGTTCTAGGGGATGACATGCAACATATTCAAGGAGCTCTTGCACTGTGCCTGCTGTTACTCTCAGGCCTCGCTACGGCACAAGGGATTGAAAGGTCACTGGGTATTGAGCGCGCAGACTACGCACGAAAATTGCACGGTTTTTGGCTAGGTCAATCGATTGCCAACTGGGCCGGATTAATCACCGAAATGGACCGGGTGGAAACCCCTTTCTACCGCGATGAAGACTGGGGAAGCGTCGATCAGCCGAACATTTGGGGCGCTTTCGTCAATCACAGTAGTCATATTGATTTTTATCTGCCTGAGTTGAATCGTGTCTGGGGGTCTGATGACGATACCGATATCGAGTACATGTACTGGCAACTAACCGAAGCTTCCGACACGCCCATACTCACACCAGTACAAATACGCCAAGGGTGGCTCAAGCCCATATACAGCAACGAGGAAGCCCTTATATCCGCTCTCGCTATATTCAGGACTAAGCAGGTCGCTAAGCCAGCCTACCAGCACCAAATTAACTATTTAACATAATATACATTATGCGTAGTCAAAGGGCGCTGTAGCTTGGGGAGATGACTCAATTAAAAATCTCGCCTCTGCATCATCATCAGCGGCTCAGAGCGTACACGTCAAACACATACATAACCAAACGCTATTACGATATAATTAAATGCCATGTTCTCTGCCAGCTGACTGAAGAAGAAAGCCCCCAATGTTGATTACGCACTTTTATGACCCAGAATCCTCAACGTTA
The DNA here is from genome assembly GCA_029253085.1 of Luminiphilus sp. Lineage (GTDB taxonomy): Bacteria > Pseudomonadota > Gammaproteobacteria > Pseudomonadales > Halieaceae > Luminiphilus. The sequence goes on from JAQXAF010000129.1 coordinate 60,751, forward strand.
TCGTATGTTGTGGCCTGTCAAGAAACAGGCAGCTGCATCATTATCGATCCGGTGCTAGATTTCGATTACGCGTCAGGAACCATCCACACACAAACCGCAGATCACCTCATAGCGTTTATCAAGGAATCCAATTTCTCCCTTGAATTGATTTTAGAGACCCACGTTCACGCGGATCATCTAACTTCAGCTCCTTACATTCGAGAATGCCTGGGAGGCAAAATTGCTATTGGTAAAATGATCACGCAAGTGCAGACCACCTTCGCTGAGGTTTTTGACGAGGACTCTGAATTTGCACGAGACGGAAGCCAGTTTGACCAGATCTTTGCTGATGGAGACAGTTTTCAGATGGGCAGCATCGTGTGCACCGCTATGCACGTGCCGGGCCACACTCCGGCCTGTATGGCCTACTTATTAGATGACGCCTTATTCGTTGGTGACACGTTATTCATGCCCGACGCAGGAACTGCACGCTGTGACTTCCCAGGCGGTGACGCACACGCCCTGTTCCAATCGATACAGCGATTACTAGCTTTACCCGAAGACACGCGGATTTTTGTATGCCACGACTACCAGCCTAACGATCGCAAACTCGCTTACGAAACAACCGTCGGAGAACAACGGGCTCTAAACATCCATATTGGTGGTGATACGCAGGAGTCTGATTTCGTTCGCATGCGCGAAACACGAGACGCAGAGCTCGGCATGCCGGCATTAATACTCCCATCATTACAACTCAATATGCGGGCCGGACTCATTCCAGCAGCAGAAGAAACTGATCGCATTTTTTTAAAAGTTCCCATCAATAGATTTGGTGGTATCAGCTTGAACAAACTTCCTAAAGAAAAGCCATCAGCACAATCTTAGGGTTACTAAGAAAGCCTCATAGGAGATCCAATATGCCAACAGCTACGCAGTATGACGTTGTAATCGTGGGCGGCGGTGCCGCTGGCATCGCGACCGCCTCAAGTATCCTTGGACGCGCGCCCGATTTGTCAGTGGCCATCGTAGAACCCGCTGACCAACACTACTATCAGCCGGGCTGGACGATGGTTGGCGCTGGGATTTTTTCAGCACACACAACCGCGAGATCCATGGCATCTGTCATGCCTAAATTGGCGACTTGGGTACAGGCGGCTGTGATCATGCTCGACCCCAGTAATAACGCTTTAGACCTAAGTAATGGCGCCAATATTCATTATGAGCATCTAGTGGTTTGCCCGGGGCTGAAACTCAACTGGGCCGGTGTCGAAGGGCTTGAAGAGAACCTGGGGCGTAACGGCGTAACCTCGAATTACGCCTACGATAGTGCGCCTTATACCTGGGATTTGGTGCGGAACTTAAAGTCCGGAAAAGCCCTGTTTACTCAGCCTCCCATGCCCATAAAATGCGCAGGAGCACCACAAAAAGCGCTGTATTTATCGGCTGACCACTGGACCCGTCAAGGCGTGATTCGCAATATCGATATTAGCTTCTACACGTCAACTCCCGGCTTATTTGGTGTGGCGCATTACGTGCCTGCGCTCATGAAGTACATTGAAAAATATGATGCGGCACTGCATTTCCAACACACGCTGACGAAGATTGACGGCGATACCAAAGTTGCGACATTCAAAAATGATGCGGGTGAATTTATAGATTCTGAGTTTGACATGATTCACGTCTGCCCTCCCCAATGCGCGCCAGAATTCATTCGCCAGTCGCCCCTGGCAAATGCTGATGGTTGGGTGGATGTTGATCAAGACACACTGCAGAGCAAAAACTTTGAGAATGTGTGGTCTCTGGGGGACGTCATTAGTGCCCCAAACGCCAAAACTGCCGCGGCTGTTAGAGCTCAGGCGCCCATTGTGGCTAACAACCTGCTTTCTCATGCGGGCCACAGTGTTGGCATAAGCCATTACAACGGCTACGGATCGTGCCCGTTGACCGTAGAACGTGGAAAAATCGTCTTAGCTGAGTTTGGATACGGTGGCAAGCTGCTCCCCAGCTTTCCTAAATGGCTCATTGATGGTCAATATCCATCGGTTCTGGCGTGGCTACTCAAAGCCCAAGCATTACCCTGGATTTATTGGAACGCCATGCTGAAGGGGCGAGAGTGGCTCGTGAAGCCTGAAAGTCATTCCTGAACCCAGTAGTGCCAAAGGGCCCACGGCATCAACACAGGTAACTCGTGTGATTAAACTTCCCTGCTGGAACTGGTTGCGCCACTACAATCCCCAAACGATGGGCAATGACATGGTGGCCGCCATGATTGTTACGGTCATGCTCATTCCACAGTCACTCGCCTATGCTTTATTAGCTGGGCTACCTCCTGAGATGGGGCTCTACGCGAGCATACTCCCCCTCATCGCCTATGCGATCTTTGGAACCAGCCGAACATTGTCTGTTGGGCCAGTGGCGGTCGTCTCGCTAATGACGGCGACAGCTGTTGGCAAAGTAGCTCAGCAAGGCACCGTGGACTATGCAACGGCTGCGATCACTCTGGCCTTGCTTAGCGGCTTAATTTTGTTACTGCTTGGTTTTATCCGGTTCGGCTTTGTCACCAATTTCTTATCCCACCCCGTCGTTTCAGGGTTCATTACGGCCTCAGGAGTGCTTATCGCACTGAGCCAACTCAGTCATATTTTAGGTATCGACGCCTCCGGAGAAACCTTGCCCGAACTGACCTTCAGTCTCGCGACAATGATCGATGCAACCAATCCATACACTTTGAGTATCGGCCTATGTTGTTTGTTGGTTTTACATTGGAGCCGCTGTCATTTGGCAGGCCAATTAGAACGGCTAGGAATGGCTACATTGCTGGCTGAAACCTTTGCCAGGTGCGTTCCCGTGGCCGTTATCGCATTAAGCACACTGATCGCTTATGTCTACGAGCTTAATGCGCATGGTGTCGCCTTGGTCGGGGCTATCCCTCAGGGAATGCCCGCCTTTACCCAACCGCATATTGAATGGACTGTTATCCGTGAGCTGATACTTCCAGCGCTTCTGGTGGCACTCATTGGCTTTGTAGAGTCAGTCTCGGTGGGTCGCACACTCGGCGCAAAGCGCCGTGAACGTATCGACGCCAATCAGGAGCTGATTGGTCTAGGCGCTGCCAACTTGGCCTCCGCTTTTTCAGGGGGATTTCCGGTGACGGGAGGATTTTCGCGATCAGTCGTTAACTTCGATGCTGGCGCGAAAACCCAAGCGGCTTCAGCTTTTACCGCTGTAGGCATTGCACTGGCAGCCCTATTTTTAACTCCGGCGCTTTACCACCTGCCCAAAGTCACGTTAGCCGCAACCATTGTGATTGCTGTAAGTACCCTCATCGACTGGAAAATGATAAAGGCGGCTTGGGACTATGATCATGCTGACTTTATGGCCATCGTAATCACCATCGTGCTAACCCTGACTTTTGGCGTCGAAATTGGCGTGATGTCTGGGATTAGCGCCAGTATTTCCCTCCACCTGTACAGAACGATGCGGCCGCATTTTGCCATTGTTGGAACGGTTCCTGGGACAGAGCATTATCGAAATATTGACCGACACGACGTGCTTACCCATAACAACATTTTGTCGATCAGAATTGACGAAAGTTTATATTTTGCCAATGCCGCGTTTCTGGAGGAGATTGTTGACACCGAGCTCGCGCAGCGCGAAGGTATCGAACACATTATTTTGATGTGCCCTGCGGTGAATATGATTGACCTTAGCGCTGTAGAAGCGCTCCAAGAAGTCAATTCCCGGTTATTAGAGCGTGAAATAAAATTGCATCTAAGCGAAGTTAAAGGCCCTGTCATGGACGCGCTCAAACGCAGCGAATTCCTGCGGCAGCTCGGGGGAAATGTGTACCTCAGTCATCATGCAGCAGTACTGGAGTTGACTCTTGAATCATGAACAATCGCGGTAAGGTTTTAAGTGGCCTGGTTACCACGTCTTCCCTGGCGCTGCTCGTCTATTTTTTAAGCGAGATCACGTCTGTGCCAGCTCCAGATATCTGTCAGCAAACGATTTCAGCAGCGGCACTCGCTGACGCAGGCTCGGATCAGGACACCCTAGTAGACAATGCCATAATGCAGCAGTCTACCTGCGAAGAAAATGCTGAAACGTCAGATCTAAGGTAGCAGTCGCGAAGCTCCCTGCTGCCAAAGCCGAAGAAATGTTCGCTCTATCCCCGCCTCCGCCGCCATACCGAATTTTTCCTGCCAGCTCTTTTTAGGCACAAAGCGGACTTCAAAAGCCTCGGTTTCCGCTAGTCGTGTTTGTACATAGGCATCCGAGGTGGACAGCTCGTCTACGAGGTTTTGATCTAACGCACGTTGCCCATACCAAATTTCACCCGTAGCGACTGACTCGATATCGACTACCGGCCGATTAAGTGCCACAAAGTCCTTAAAAAGGTCGTATGTATCTTCGAGATCTTCAACAAACTTGGCTCGGCCATCATCAGTATTTTCACCAAACATGGTAAGGGTTCGCTTGTACTTCCCCGCCGTAAGCAGCTCAAAATCGACGTCATTTTTCTTGAGAAGGCGATGAAAGTTTGGCAACTGAGCGACCACACCGATAGATCCAATCACCGCAAAAGGCGCTGATATAATTCGGTCTCCCACGCAAGCCATCATATAACCGCCACTCGCCGCGACTTTATCTACGGCCACTGTCAGCGTAGCACCGGTCGATCGAATACGCTGCAACTGGCTTGCCGCCAAACCGTAGCTGTGCACCATGCCTCCCGGGCTCTCAAGGCACAGTAAAACCTCATCGCCTTCACGTAGCTCTGGGGCTATCGCAGATATTTCTTCTCTGAGGCTTTCCGTTTCACTGGCACGGATATCCCCCTGAAACCTCAGGACAAAGAGCCGAGAGTCGCTCTTCTCGTCGTCTTTTTTATCCCTGTGACCAAAGTCAGCACCCTCATCTTTTGCCTTCTTTTTAGCCTGCTTCTGGTCTGCTTTCGCAGTTTTTTTCTCGGCTTTTTCCCGAATTTTTCGAGTCTCTGCATGCTCGGTAAAGCTGCGGACTGCATCGTGGAAAGCTGTATACCGGTCATTGAGGCGGCGAACCTCTATATAGCCTTCCTCGCCATCTTTACGGCGTTGACTCACTGCCGCGATTGCGATTATGACCACAATAATGGCCGTTACGAGGATGACAGCCTCCGCTAAAAAAAGGCCAATTTCCTGAAAAAAATCCATTACGACTCCCTTAGAGAAGTTTGTGACGGCACACGATTATCGCGTGTCAAAAAAACGCTGTATTAGCTGGCCTGCAATTGACTGCGGGGGCGGTATTGTCGGCAGGTCGTTGCAGGTGTACCAATCTGCGTGAGCAATTTCGAGTGGATCGATGACGATCTCACCCTCAGCATAATCCGCAAAAAAGCCCAGCATTAGCTGGCTGGGAAAAGGCCAAGGTTGGGAGGTGAAATAGCTGACGTTGTTCACGCCTATACCCACCTCCTCCTGCACCTCACGAATCACGGCTTGTTCTGCCGACTCGCCCGGCTCAATGAACCCCGCAAGGGTACTATGGAATCCTGTTGAACGCCCGGCTGCTGTCGCCAATAACAATTGCTCACCTTTCCCTACCGCGACAATGACGCAGGGATTCAATCGAGGATACGCACTGTGACCGCACACAGTGCAAGCTAGAGCCTTACCCCCGTCAGTCGGTGCTGTCGTGGCACTGCACCGACCACAAAACTGGTGATCTCGCTCCCAGGACAGCATTTGAAGGGCTCGTCCGTAGGCAGCAAAAACCGAGTCCGGAACCCGACCAAAGAGTGAGTACAGGCTGCCAGACAAATGCTCCATGGCGTTAATGTGTTGAGAATCCACCTCAACGACATAGCTTGGTCTGCCGGCCCAGTAACCCAAGGGAGCTCCGACACCGACCTTGCCAAAAGTGTGCTCGACTTCACGTCGCAGCCAAAACTGATCTGGCGGACGCTGCAGTGAGACCACAGCGTTCTCTTCGACAAAGATAAAAACGTAGTCATCTTCAGACGGTGTTTCGTCAACGGTTTTTATTTCAAGCATGGCTTAACTCTCCTGGACCGCCGCATATTAGAAATACCCGAGGGAAGACACAACCCGGCGAATGCACGTAAATAAGGTATCAATTCTATTTTTTTTCCCTAAACTCTGAGGCTCTCATCGTTTTTTACGGTTTCAGCGTATTAACCCCAACCAATAACAATACAAGGCTTTACCATGCAAGAATCAGCGCGCCAGGCGTTTTGGCACAACTTTTTGGGATCTTCACCCACGTGGTACAAGCAAGCCATCATTGGTTTCTTGGTCCTGAACCCCATTTTACTCGCTGTTGCAGGCCCATTCATAACGGGCTGGGTATTGATCGGCGAGTTTATTTTTACCCTCGCGTTGGCGCTGCGCTGTTACCCCTTACAGCCCGGTGGATTACTGGCCATTGAGGCGATTGTTATCGGTATGGCCGACCCCCATACGGTGTACCATGAAACGGCAGCAAACTTTGAGGTTATCTTGTTACTGATGTTTATGGTGGCGGGCATTTACTTCATGAAAGACCTGCTGCTCTTTATGTTTACCAAAATCCTTCTCAACGTTAGATCTAAAAAGGTGCTTTCACTCCTTTTTTCCCTTGTCGCGGCTGTATTGTCAGCATTTCTAGATGCTCTTACGGTCACAGCCGTTCTTATTAGCGTCAGCGTTGGCTTCTATTCGGTGTATCACAAAGTCGCCTCGGGAAAGCACCATGGCGAGGACGACCATGATCACGCCGACGACGACAGCGTCCACGATAATCATCGCGAAGATTTGGAGAATTTCCGCTCTTTTCTAAGGAGCCTGATGATGCATGGTGCGGTGGGTACTGCACTGGGCGGTGTTTGCACGCTGGTGGGTGAACCGCAGAACCTGTTGATCGCCACAGTAGCCGGGTGGGATTTCATAGAATTCTTCCTTCTAATGGCGCCCGTCACCATGCCAGTCCTCGCCATGGGCTTGTTAACCTGCCTGCTTTTGGAGGTAACCGGATCCTTCGGTTATGGCGCTCAATTACCTGCTCGAGTTCGAACTGTGCTTGAGGAGTTTCAAGAAGGCGAGATGGCAAAAGCGACCCCACGAAGTAATGCCAAATTAGTTATCCAAGCCAGTGTCGCCGTTATATTAGTGATCGGGCTAGCGCTGCACCTCGCGGCAGTGGGACTCATAGGCTTGTTGGTTATTGTTTTACTTACGGCCTTCAATGGAATTACTGAAGAGCACCAAATTGGGCACGCTTTTGAAGAGGCCCTGCCCTTTACGGCTCTGCTCGTCGTTTTCTTTGCCATTGTCGCGGTGATCCACGAGCAACATTTATTTACTCCGGTCATCGATTGGGTGTTGCAGCTTGATGCGAGCATCCGGCCGTCAATGTTTTTTATTGCCAATGGCGTGTTATCGATGATTTCTGACAACGTGTTCGTTGCTACGGTCTACATCAATGAAGTCAAGGCAGCGCTTGATGCGGGTGAAATCACTCGGGCAGAGTTCGACAGCTTGGCGGTCGCAATTAACACCGGCACTAATTTACCCAGTGTTGCTACCCCTAACGGACAAGCCGCCTTTTTGTTCTTACTGACCTCAGCCGTGGCACCTTTAATTCGTCTGTCCTATGGCCGCATGGTCGTCATGGCTCTGCCTTATACCGTTGTGCTCGGGTCTGTTGGCCTCGCTGGAGTTTATCTGTTCATCTAGAACAGCTTGAAGCAAAGCAGCAGCGCTGCTTTGCTCACCCTTGGCAGGGTGTCAGTGTTCGCGCCACAGCACCGTACCGCCACTGTGGGTAGCGATCTGGTCGAGACGATTTTCGTGGCGGTCTAATTCTTGAGCCGTAGCAGTTATCACGGGTACGGCCTTGCGGTCAGAACGTAGCCGTCTTATCCCTCTCACTCCGGATCCGCTGCTGCCCGCCTCACTTTGTTCATCATGCAGGCCTAAAGATGTTTGGCCCCCAGTCATTGTCAGGAAAACATCGGCTAATATTTCAGCATCAAGCAGCGCCCCGTGTAGGGTCCTAGACGCGTTATCAACGTGGTAGCGCTGACACAAGGCGTCCAGGCTATTTCTTTGACCGGGGTGCTTTGAGCGTGCCAATGTTAGGGTGTCGACGATCGAGCATAGCGTTGCAGTGGAGGGATGATCACGATCGAATCGAGCCAACTCTGCGTCAATGAAGCCAACGTCAAAGGGGGCGTTATGGATGATCAGTTCCGCGCCTTCAATGAAAGCCAGAAAATCACGGGCGATACGAGCAAATATGGGCTTGTCAGCCAAAAATTCCGGGGTAATGCCATGAACGGCTAAAGCACCTGCATCGATGTCGCGCTCTGGCTGAATGTATTGATGGAAATGGCGCCCCGTCAGCCGCCGATTAACCAATTCAACGCACCCAATCTCAATAATGCGGTGGCCTTGGCTAACTTCTAACCCCGTCGTCTCGGTATCAAGCACAACCTGTCGTTTCATCGCTTTAACTCCGCGATGCCTTTGTTGGCAAGCAGGTCTGCGAGCTCATTTTCCGGGTGGCCACTGTGGCCCTTGACCCAGTGCCAGTTGACCTCGTGACGGGCTACCTGCGCTTTTAAGGCTTGCCACAAATCTTGGTTTTTTACTGGCTTTTTCGCGGCAGTGCGCCAACCGTTTCGTTCCCAGTTTTCCATCCAGCGAGTAACGCCGTCTTTGACATAGGTTGAGTCTGTTGTGAGTTCTACCCTACACGTCTCCTTTAAAGCTGCGAGGGCCTCTATGGCAGCGGTCAACTCCATGCGGTTGTTTGTAGTAGCACCTTCACCCCCAAAGAGTTCACGAGACTGATTGTCCATTCTTAGTAGCACGCCCCAGCCGCCGGGTCCTGGATTTCCCTTGCAAGCACCATCTGTAAAAGCTTCCACTATTTTCATTCGACAGGCCTCAACGGGCTTCGTGTTGCAGATCCCCGCCTACCCACAACGGAATTTGGAACTGACAATCCCATAAGACGGGCACGGGTACGTTCGAAAGAATGCATTTTGGTGTTACCTCTTACGAGCTTGTCAGCGAACATCATGTAGGTGGAACCCAAGGGAATATTATGATCGACCAGCCATTCATCAACACCAACAAGCCAGCGTGTCCATCGGCTACTGCCAACAGCAGGAACGACCAGCTTATGTCTCACCGGCGCTACCGCAAACTCCAGTAAATTTAGCCAATCTTCTAACCGCCTTAACCCAGGCGCTCGAGCATGACTTGAACGAAAGCCTGTACCTAGGCGGACCAAGCGATGCCAGAACCCACTGATACTCCAGTGGTTGGTGCCTACAATCAGCAAATGCCCATGAGGAGTCAGTACACGATGAACTTCCCGCAACAATTGATGCGGATGTGCGCTTAAGTCTAGGGCGTTTAAAACGACCACCACATCAATGGATTCCGTTTCTAATGGCAGCTCCTCATCCTGGGCATAGACCCCCGTGTACTCCTTTCGAAGCTGCTGTTCTGGATCTAAAACCTGTACGACGCGACGCACCCGGGTCATTTCACTAATTGGCATATTGGTATTTGGTCCAATCACCAGTAGATTGTATCCAAACCACTGATCGAGGATAACCGTCATGTCCTTGATCAGCTGCTTTCTCAGCCGCTTGCCGAGAGGGGCATTGGCATACCACTGCTCAAGAGCAGCACGAGGGGGAGCGTCGGGGCGGATTGTAAAGAAACGAGGCATCGTGGCACGATAGCGGTACCCGGGTGGTTGCGGCAACCCCCCTATTTGTGGACAACCTACAGGCAACGAGATTACCTATGGCTGCAGCGCTAAAAATTGAGCCTATTCCGGCATTTTCAGACAATTACATCTGGTTGCTGCACAACGACACTGATGCAGTGGTCGTTGATCCCGGCGACGCAAATGCCGTGATAGCAGCCTTATCCGAACGAAACCTGTCACTCCAAGGCATTTTGATCACCCATCACCACTTCGACCACGTTGGCGGTATCGCAGCACTTACAGACGCCACACAATGCGAGGTTTGGGGGCCAGAGAATCCCAAAATAGTCCCAGTCACGCACCGCGTGACTGAAGGCGATACCCTAGAGGTCTTAGGGGCCTCGTTGCGTGTGTTAGAGGTGCCCGGACACACGCTGGACCATATCGCTTATTTAGGCGAGGGCGTGTTGTTCTGCGGTGATACACTATTTGCGGGGGGCTGTGGTCGAGTTTTCGAGGGAACTCACCCAATGATGAGAAAGTCCTTAGCAAAACTCCGAGATTTAGACCCACTAACCAAAGTCTATTGTGCCCACGAATACACAATCGCGAACTTACAGTTTGCCGTGGCCGCCGATCCTGACAACACCAATCTCGCCGAGCGAGTAAAAGTTTGCACCTCACTCAGAGAACAAAACATTCCCACGGTGCCGTCGTTGTTAGCCGACGAAATTGCCACCAATCCCTTCCTGCGCTGGGATGCTCCCAGCGTGATGGAAAACTTGGCAGCGGAATCAAGATTACTCGGCTCTCAAAGCGATGATGTCTTTGCCGGCCTTCGGCAATGGAAAGATACATTCTGAACCCTTGCGACTTTTATTCTGGGCGGCGGGTACACCCCGGCGTTGGCTGTAGGTGTTATTCTATGACTGCAACCGTACGCCGAGGCAAGCAACTCGCCCTTGTCACGGTGACCTTGAAATTTTTATCGCAGCGAGCAAATAACGTTTGAGCTAAGGGAAATACCATGAAAATTCTTGTCAATGTGTTCGCTGTGATACTAGCTTTTGCAACTCCGGCGCTGCATGCCGCGCATCACGAAGGTGGCCATGGTGCGGCTCATAGCATGCCAAAGGCTGAGGGAACTCGAGCTGTAGTCGCAATGATTGAAGCGGAAATTGCAGCAATAGATCTTGAAACAAAAGAGGTAACTCTGGTGGGTCCTCAGGGCCAACATGTCACGATTGTGGCTCAAGAGAAAATCGTAACCCTCTCAGACCTCAGCGTGGGTGATCGAGTTGCCGCAGAATATTTGGCGTCATTGCACGGCGAGGTCCGCGAACCCACTGAAGAAGAGCTGGCTAACCCCTGGATTGTTTTAGAAGATGGCGTCATTGATGAAAATCCGGCTCACCCTGCGATAGGCGCTGCCAGGCAGATACGCGCTGTGTGCTCAATTGAGGCTTTCGACGCTGCAACCGGTTTCGTGATGATTAAGGATAGCCGCGGTAAAATGCATACGGTAGAAGGCATACCAGCGGTGAAGTTTGAAGGTATCTCCCTCGGGGAGACCTTGGTCGTTGTCTACACTGAGGCTCTTGCTATTGCGATTCAGAAGATCTCTGAAGCTGGCATGTAAACTGACGGCGGTCATACCACCAGCACAGCCATGGGAGACAGTCTGTGGCTGTGGCCCTTTCTGGTCCTGCCCCTTATTCGTGTGCCCAAAGCTGTCAGCCAAGGCAAAATATGGCTTCCATTCCGCGGGGATAAACAATAACTGAGGCTCACGAGTCTTACCGAAGGGCCAGCGGCCTCTTGCTAAGGGCTCCATGCACAGCCCGTTTATGCGATCTAAACCATGCCTTTCATGAAATTCAGCGGGTTAACCCTACTGCTCTTAATTTGCTGGCAGACGAAGGCTCAAAGTGTGTTTGAGACCTTTAACGCTGGGGCGAGGCAAACGCCCTATCCGGCAATTGTTCGATTAAAAATAGCATTACGGCGATACGACGGCGCTCACCCCTACCACGTCACCGAGGACTGCTCGGGCACGTTGATTGACCGCAAAACGGGCATGATCGTGACGGCTTGGCACTGCTTTGACGGCAGTATGGATCTCACTCAACCCCCGAAGGCTTGGTTACAAGGGGCCTGGCAGGACTTGAGATTAGCGGCTAACGGAGGCAGCATGAACAATGATTGGGCGATTGCGCACTTGATCGACCCCAGCATTGTCGATCGACCCGAAATGCCTATCGTTATCAGTGGTTTACATCCGGGGATGGAGATCCGCATGGTGGGATTTCAGCGTGCGGACAATAATCATGACGAGGCCGAATGGCGGCAAGTGAATACCGCTTGTGACATCACTGGCCACGGCGATTTTTGGGTGGAATCTAATTGCCAACTTAACGAAGGTGCCTCTGGCGGCGCCGTCATGCGCGTTGAGGCAGGCCAAGAGCAGCTCATTGGTGTTATTTCAGCCAGATCGCCCCTTGGCAGCGTTTGGTTCGTCCCGCTAAGCAAACTGGAGGCTTATCTTTCCCCACCATGACATTTGGGCGAATCGGGTGCTCCTGGGCCATCCTGCCACTCATCTGGTGTAAAGAGATGTAGCGCCAGGGCGTGCACCGGTCCCGCCAACAGGTCGTTCAAAACCTCATAAACCAGTTGATGCCGCCGTACTTTTCGCAATCCACTAAAAGTTTGACTTACGGCAGTCACCTTGAAGTGTGTCTCAGACCCTTCCGGTACGTTATGCATAAAACTTTCATTTGTGACCTCTAGCTGAAGCGGCGTCAGTTTGTCACCAAGGCGTGTTTGTATTTGCTCTTGCACTACCATGCCACTGAATTTCCTGTTGTTAAATGAGTACGTTGTGTAAGAATCTATCTGATTGCAAGTTATTGCAAGTTGCCTCATTATTTGCGATTAAACCAGTTTATTTAAATTAATTTAATAACCGGATGGCCTTCGTCCAGACACCCCATGGAATCGAATTTCGACATCTACCTTACTGGAGATATTCTCCCGGGATACCGGAGGGGAGATGCGGTTGCTGAGCTAGCGCAGTTGTTCAACCTAGAGACCGCGGTGGCTGACCAGCTTTTGAATGGCACTCGGCGCCGAGTGAAAAAAGACTGCAATAAAGCCTCAGCGCTGCAGTTTCGAAAAATTCTCACTGAGGCGGGGCTGCAGGTCGCGGTGCAGCGGCAAACGACGACCCATAGCGAGACCCCAGTCAAGGCAACTCCGATCCTCGAGGGATCCCAAGAAAAAGCTGTCTTTGAGGCGAAAGCGCCAACCATACCCTCCGAGCAACTGCAGGTTGAGCCGCAAGCCGTGGCTGACATCCCCTTAGATTATGAGCCCATAGACAGCGTCTCTGCCCGGCCAAGACGCAATCCTTACACGGTTGATGTGAAGGTCGCTTTGGAAGTGGCTCCCGCTGGAGAATTATTGGTTGCCCCTAGTGCAGCCGATGTTCCTCCCGTTGCAGGAGTGGCGTTCAACCTAGCGCCAACTGGCGAATTGATCCCGACGATCAAACCGATAAAGCAGCACGTTAATCCAAACACTGATCACCTGCAGTTGGCGCCCAGCAAGGAAAGTTGAATGGCAGATCTTTCCAGGCTGAGCTTTTGGCGTCAGCTGCTCGCCATAGTCTACGATCTTTTTTTGGTAGCACCACTGCTCATGGCTAACGCGTTTGTGCTTGTGGCGGTGTTTGGTCCCACAGAATCCATTTCAAAACCCGCTGTTCCAGACTGGCTAATACAAATCACCTCGCTGGTCGTTGTCACGACTTTTTTCGTCATATTCTGGCATAAAAGCGGGCAAACTCTAGGTATGCAGGCTTGGCGTATCAAGCTAGTAGATGACCTGGGCAGCCCCATCAGTTTTAAGCAAGGCTATATTCGATGCGCGGCCGCGTGTTTGAGCTTGGTGGTCTTTGGACTTGGCTATTGGTGGGTCTTGTTTCACCCCCAAAGCCGCTCCTGGCACGACTTAATCTCAAAAACACACTTAGAAATTCAGCCAAAAAAAGCGTGAGCGCGTCCTAGCCGCACTAACGATCCCGGGCTAATAGCCACCCACCAGCAATCCAACAAACACCAATGGGGGTGGCCGCTGCGAGGATCGCCGGGAAGCCAAAAATAAGGCTGGCAGGTCCAAAAAAGTCCTGGGAGATACGGAATACAACGCCAATAATCACCCCGGTAAAGATCCGAGCACCCAAACTTCCCTCTCTGAGTGGGCCAAAAATAAATGACATCGCGACAAGGACCAGCCCCGCCACCGCAAATGGTTGTAAGACTTTACGCCAAAATGCGAGTTCGACATCTCTGTACATAAGACCTTGCTTGCGCAGATATTGTGCATAGGGCCAAAGTTCTAGCGTAGGCAGGCTATCGAGCGCCACGGCCTCCAATGCCAACAGTTGAGGCGTTACTTCAGTGTTCCAGACCTGCTGAATTAATGTATCCGTTACTGCTCGGTCCTGAGTAAGTTCTGTTCGGGATATTTTTTCAAGTAGCCATTGCCCCTCTTGATAGGTGCCGCGCTCTGCACGCAAGCTGCGGGTCAGGCGACGCTCCTCATCGAAAGTAAGGAGTTGTACGCCGTGTATGATCCCTCCCCGCTCCACCGCTGATACATGAATAAAGGTGTCACCATCACGATTCCAAACGCCACCTCGCCCAGTAAAGCTACTCTGAGCACCCTGAGCGAGCGCCTTGTGACTGACGGCAAATTGCTCTGCAACAGGCGAGACAAACTCTCCGACTAAAAACCCAACAACAGCCAGTAACAGAGCCGGCCTGAGCGTTGCCAAAGCTAACTGGGGTAATGAGCGGCCAGCAGCCCTAGCCACGGTGAGCTCACTGGTGGCCGCAAGACCACCAAGCCCCACGAGCGCCCCAATCAGAGCCGCAAACGGGACATATTCATGCAAACGCCGGGGCAGCGTAAAGGCAACGTAAATCAGCGCATCGGTAAAACCGTAATCAGTCGACAGATCATCGAGCTCATCAATGACCGAGCTCAAGGCATCAAGCCCGACAAGCACCGCCAGCACACCCACTGTTGCGCCCAATACATTCCTCGCTAAATAGCGATCAAAGCGACCCATGTTTTCTCCCAAAGACGCCGAGGGATATTGACTCCCAGTAGAGAAGAACCAACGCTACCAGTGAAAAAATAAGATGGGTCGCGAGCATTGTTACGGCTCCGCTCCCAGACTCCATGAGTGACCGAGCCTGTGTAAGTGCCAGGAAGTAAGCTAAAAATAGCGTTAGAGCGGGCCCTAACCGCGCATAGCGCCCTCTCCGTGCATCTGTTTTGCTGAGTGCCAACGCAATGACAACGCTGACTGGAACTAAAAACGGCAGTGAAATTCGCCACCATAAAGTCGCGCGTTTTCTTGGGTTATCACTGCTGAGCAGCTCGACTGTAGGTGTTGCGTCGATTCGAGTCGACGCGCGCAAACTGTCCCGCTCCTCGGGGATCAGCTCGCCAAGCCTCTGAAACGCAACGGCTTCGTAAGCAGACTCACCCGGAACGCCGCTGTAGCGAGTCCCCCCTCGCAGCTCAAGATAACGCCGATTCGTAGTGGCATCGGTAATAATTTCTGCCTCTTGTGCCAAGGTGACCTGACTTGCCTCAGTACCCGATTGTTCCTCGACCACAAAAACATTGTGCATAACCCCGGCTTTATCAATGCGCTCCGTGTAAGTCACCAACTCTCCGCCGCGCTGAGACTTAAAGCGGCCTGCAGCCATCAGCTGTAAGCCCTCCGCATTCCGCGGGTTATCCAGTAACCGCTGCGCTCGTGCTGAACCTTCGGGCCCCAAGTACAATGTGAGGCCCGCAACGAGACACATCACGCAGAAACCGGGTACCAACAGATATCCTGCCAACCGGCTAGGACTGATTCCACAGGCTTTAAGCACAACCATTTCACTCTCCGCGTACATACGCCCGAGGGACAGGAGGACAGCAATAAAAAGCGCAAGGGGTAGTATCAGTTCGAAGAAGCTAGGAAGCTTAAAAAGCATGACCGGCAGCAGTACATCGGCAGACAGGCTGCCAACTGCAGCTTCAGCGAGGTATTTAATAAACCGACCACTGAACACGACCAAAAAAAGGACGAATGCCACCGCTAGGGTGTGAGTCACCACATCTCGGATCAAATAGAGGAAAATGCGCATCAGTTAGTAATTCGAATTGCCGGTTTCTACTGAAGTTATTTTGTTCAGGCCTGCAACATCATACACTATGCCCTTTAAAATTTTGCTTCTACTGGAGTTTCCATGTCTCAACCATCTTTTACGGCTCGCAAGACCGCCAATATCGCCCAGATGTCTACGCCCTGTTTGGTTCTTCCAATTTTTAAAGGTCGGAAATTAGAAGGCGATATCGCTGATCTGGATGCCCAACTGTCGGGCGCAATCACACGTGCTGTCGAGTTAGGCGACTTCACTGCCGAAGTCGGTTCTGCTGCTTCTTTACTCGGAAATGACCGTATTCAACGCATCCTGTTGTTGGGATGCGGAACGTCTGAAGAATTTGATTTAAGTTCTAGCAAAAAATTGGCTCAGGCCGCCGGCAAAAATTTGGCCGCCACGAAAGCTCGAGAAGCACATCTGGCTCTGGAAAACTTGCCGCTATCCACAGACAATACGGCGCATCTTCTCGAAACACTAGCAACTGAAGTTTTGTGGGCCTGCTATGTCTACACCGAAACGCTTAGCAAACCTAAAAATCTGCCAAACCTGACAAAAGTGAGTGTTGCAGCAACACCCGACTTAACTATTGGCAAAGTCCGTAAAGCACTTAACGCTGGCGTGGCTATTGGTGAAGGGGTGAACTTTACCCGTCAGCTAGGCAATCTACCTGCCAATATTTGCACGCCCACGTACCTCGCTAAACAGGCTCGAGCACTGGGCCGTAAACATGCGAAACTTTCGGTCAGTGTCCTGGATGAGAAGAAAATGCGGGAATTGGGTATGGGCTCACTGCTGTCTGTGGGGCATGGCAGTGACGAACCTTCGCAACTTATTGTTATGGAATACAAAGGGGGCAAAGCCAAAGACGCACCCTATGCCCTTGTGGGGAAAGGCATTACATTTGATACCGGTGGAATTTCGCTCAAACCCGGCGGCAAGATGGATGAGATGAAATTTGATATGGGCGGTGCAAGTTCGGTCTTTGGCACTGTTCAAGCCGTAGTCAATTTAGATTTGCCAATAAACTTGGTCGGCATTGTCGCCGCCGCTGAAAACATGCCCAGTGGTCGCGCAACAAAGCCCGGTGATGTCGTCACAAGCATGAGTGGCCAGACTATTGAAATCCTCAATACAGACGCTGAAGGACGTTTGGTGCTCTGTGACGCACTCACCTATGTGGGTCGTTACAAACCCAGAGAGGTGGTTGATATCGCCACATTAACCGGCGCTATTATTGTGTCTCTGGGGCATGAGGCGAGTGGCATTTTCGCCAACGATGATGACCTGGCAAACGCCTTGCTTGCGGCGGGCACACGCAGCCACGATCGCGGCTGGCGAATGCCCATATGGCAGGAGTATCAGAAGCAGCTTGACTCAAGATTCGCTGATATGCAGAACATCGGTGCCGGTACTGCGGGAAGTGTCACAGCGGCCTGTTTTCTTGCGCGATTTACCGAAAAATATAAATGGGCTCACCTCGATGTTGCAGGAACCTCATTTCTCAGCTCACCAAAGGGTGCAACGGGCAGGCCGGTTCCAATGCTTGTCGAGTACTTGCGAGGGCGCGCTGGACAGTAATCGATGACTCGAGTTGACTTTTATGTGGTTGCAGACGCTAGCCCTGAGGCGCGTCTGCACGTTGCTGCGCGCCTGGTAGAGAAGGCCCACCGACAAGGACACACTCTGTTCATTCATACCAGCAGTCAATCAGAGGCAGAAACTCTTGATGAACTGCTCTGGACTTACCGCCCCGGTAGCTTCATACCGCACCAACTCGTCAGCGAAAGCCCAGAGGGCCCGGTGATTCTTGGCTGGGGACAGGAGCCTAGCGGGCATGATGATGTTTTGATTAATCTTGCCCTCTCACAACCCCCATTTTTTTCCCGCTTTCAACGCGTGGCAGAAGTCGTGACTCAGGACGCCTCTGCGCTGGAGGCTATGCGCAGCGCATGGCGGTTTTACAAGGATCGTGGCTACCCGCTACAGAAGCATGACCTTTAAACATTAGGCAGTTAACAAAAGCTGCAGCACCCACATCGGAACAGCATTATGGACAAGGTTTTTTCGCCCGGCGACATTGAAAAAAAATGGTACGACACTTGGGAACAAAGTGGCTACTTTGCCCCACAGGGCGGCGAGACCGCTTTTTCGATACCCATACCCCCGCCAAACGTTACAGGCTCCCTGCATATGGGACATGGTTTTCAACAAGCCATCATGGATGCCCTTATCCGTTATCACCGCATGAAAGGTGCTGACACACTTTGGCAAGTAGGCACTGATCATGCAGGTATTGCGACACAAATGCTGGTGGAGCGTCAGCTCGAGGCTGAAGGCATTAGACGGGAAGATATTGGCAGAGACGCTTTTATCGAGAAAGTGTGGGCGTGGAAAGAACAATCGGGTGGAACAATCACGAGACAGCTTCGCCGGTTAGGCGCTTCTGCCGATTGGAGTCGTGAGCGCTTCACCATGGATGAGGGCTTATCAGAAGCAGTCCAACAGGTGTTTATCAAGCTCTACGATGAGGGGCTGATATATCGCGGCCAGCGCTTGGTCAACTGGGATCCAAAACTTCATACCGCGATCTCAGACCTCGAGGTGGTTTCAGAGGAAGAGCAAGGCTTCATGTGGCACCTACGCTACCCGTTAAGTGATGGTTCCGGGCATCTTGTTGTTGCAACTACAAGGCCTGAGACGCTGCTTGGCGACGCGGCAGTGGCCGTTCACCCAGCAGATGAACGCTACCAAAAGCTTATTGGAAAAACAGTTTCATTGCCCCTATGCGACCGGGAAATTCCCATCATCGCGGATGACTATGTTGATCCAGAATTCGGTACTGGCTGCGTCAAAATAACCCCAGCGCACGACTTTAATGACTATGAAGTCGGTCAGCGACATAACCTCCCCCTCCGTAATATTCTCACGCGAAACGCTACGATTAGTGACACGGCTCCGAAAGCCTACCAAACACTAGATCGCTATGTGGCGAGAGAAAAAATCATTGCGGATCTCGACGCCCTTAACCTTTTAGAAAAAACCGAAGACCATCGATTGAAAGTCCCGCGAGGTGATCGTTCAGGCGTAGTCGTGGAGCCTTGGCTAACACCGCAATGGTACGTAGATGCGAAAAAACTGGCAGCACCGGCCATTGCGGCAGTCGAAAACGAAACCATTAAATTTGTGCCCAAGCAGTGGGAAAACACTTATTTCGCATGGATGCGCGACATTCAGGACTGGTGCATTAGCCGGCAGCTCTGGTGGGGACACAGAATCCCGGCTTGGTATGACGACGCAGGTAATGTTTTCGTGGGTCCGGATGAAAATGCTGTGCGAGCAGCTCACCAACTTGACGACAACCTATCTCTGACTCAGGACAACGACGTTCTAGATACCTGGTTCTCCTCGGCCCTGTGGACGTTCTCGACGCTTGGCTGGCCCAATGCCACACCCGAAATGTCAAAATTTCATCCCGCATCAGTGCTCGTTACCGGATTCGATATCATATTTTTCTGGGTGGCAAGGATGATCATGATGTCGTTGCATTTTTGCGACGAGGTTCCTTTCCACACGGTCTACGTGCACGGATTGGTTCGAGATGGCGAAGGGCAAAAGATGTCAAAGTCCAAGGGGAATGTCATCGACCCCATTGACCTTATTGATGGTATTGACTTGGAGAGTCTTGTAGAGAAACGGACTGGGGGAATGATGCAACCGCAAATGGCGGCGCGAATCGCCAAGCAAACACGCAAACATTTTCCAGAGGGAATTCCTGGCTACGGCACCGACGCCCTGCGATTTACCTTTTACTCGTTAGCGTCAACAGGTCGTGATATCAAATTTGATATGCATCGAATGGAGGGCTACCGGAATTTTTGCAACAAACTTTGGAACGCTGCACGGTATGTTTTAGGAAATTGCGAGAACCTTGCTTCACCACCTACCCACCTTGAGCCCTCACTGGCAGACCGATGGATTGCGAGTCGACTGGTCGCTGCCGCAAGAGACTGCGAACAGGCCATTGAGCAGTACCGATTTGATCTTGCATCACAGGCGCTCTATGACTTCGTTTGGAATGAATTCTGCGATTGGTACCTCGAGTTATCCAAACCGATACTCTGGGATGCGGAGGCAAACCCAGAGCAAGCCATAGTGACCCGTCACACGTTAGTGCGGGTTCTGGAAAATATATTGCGTTTACTGCACCCCATGATGCCTTTTATCACCGAAGAAATTTGGCAAAGTATTGCGCCGCTAGCGGGGATATCCGCAGATACGATCATGCTGCAACCCTGGCCAAAGTTTGAGGTTCACGAAACGGATGACCAAGCCGAGTCAGAGGTAACATGGCTACAGGGCGTGATCGTTGCGGTTCGAACGATTCGGGGTGAGGCTCAGCTTGGACCTGGAAAAGCTCTCGATATTCTGGTTCGTAATGCCACCGAGGAAGATCAAGGTCGCCTAAAGAGCAACTCGACCTACTTGCGCAAATTAGCGCGATTGGAGTCCGTGACGATCTTGCAGGCGGACGATGCGGTTCCGCCGTCGCTGTCTGCGTTGCACGAAAATCTCGAAATTTTGGTGCCAATGGCAGGCGTTGTCGACGTGGATTCGGAGCGCGCACGACTCGAAAAAGAGTTGCAGAAACAGCACAGTGAGCTGAGCAGAATTCAAGGAAAACTAACAAATGCCAGCTTTGTAGACCGGGCTCCGGAGGCCGTCGTAGCAAAGGAAAGGCAGAAACAACAGGCTGCCGAGGATGCTGCGTTAACAATTAAGGCGCAATTGCAGCGACTGGAGGGATTGCACTAAGGCCGCGATACTGGTAATAACAGCATATAAAAATAAGGAGAGGCGTATGTCTGAGCGTCAAACCGGCGTTGTAAAATGGTTTAACAATGCAAAAGGTTTTGGCTTCATCACGATGACAGATCGTGAAGAAGATATTTTTGTGCACTTTCGAGCTATTCAGGGGGACGGGTATCGCTCGCTGAACGAAGGTGATGCGGTGGAATTTACCCTTGCCGAGGGTGATAAAGGGCTGCAGGCGGAAGAAGTTACTAAACCGTAGCACCTACAAGCGGTCAAGATTTGATAGACTTCGGCTCCTTTCATAATCCGGATGTCCCATGTCTTCGCACCCACAAAAATTTAGTCTTGTTGGCCGGCTTGTCATCAATGACTTGGTCGCCGTTGTTATCTACCTGGTTACGGCGCAATTTTTCCCCACTCACTGGGTTTATCTCGCTGGCCTAATCGTTTTAGCGATCATTTGTGCTGTCGTCGGTGATATCAGCATGCCTGCTCCCCGACCAGCCAAAAAGAAAGCGGCTGCTCAAGAGAGCACTCACGAGGGAAATATTAAATGGTTTAACGCCACCAAAGGCTTTGGCTTTATTGTCGGTGATGACGGCGCAGAGGTTTTCGTTCACTACCGTAATGTTGAAGGCCTGACTAAACGCAGCATCAAACAGGGGCAGCGCGTCGCCTACTCGGTTCGTGCCAGCGATCGGGGCCCACAGGCTGAAGGCGTCAAAGCGGTATGACCACAGCAGCAATTCAGGAAAAAACCCCCCGCGTTACTGAGCGAAAGTTTCGCGGGGTAACGCTGCCAACCGCCGGACACAAAGTTATCAGAAGAGTAAAGCGTGAAGGCCATGAACCGTCTATCCACGGTACAAAGCTTTGGCGATCGAGTTTTCTCATCATGGATTACCTGCACAAACATCCGCCGGAGTCCGTCAGTAACGTACTCGATGCTGGCTGCGGCTGGGGCATCACGGGAATATGGTGTGCGCGCAAATTTGGCGCTTCTGTCGTCTCTCTCGATGCAGATCCTGCTGTTTTTCCATACCTAAACGCGGTAGCTGAACTCAACAAAGTCACCACTATCCCTATGGTGCGACGCTTTGAACAATTAAAAAAATCACAGCTTGCCACCTTTGATCTGCTAGTGGCGGCAGATGTGTGTTTTTGGGACGAATTAGTCAAACCCGTCAGTCAATTAATTGATCGAGCAATCGACGCCGGAGTCGGTCAAATCGTTATCGCCGATCCGGAGCGACCCACCTTTCATGAGATGGCTGAAAAGGTCATCAATCGTCACGGGGGTGAACTCATAAATTGGGCACTCCAGGGCAAGCTCAAAGCTACCGGAGCTCTACTCGTTATCAACAACCAGTAGGCAGGTCAGTTCTAGCGCAGTACCTTTATGTTCCAGGCGACGGAAGCTTCTATTGCCTCACCAGAATCTGTTAACGCGGGCCTAAAACGCATAGCGCGTAGCTGCCGCCTAGCAAAGCCTAATAATGCCCCATCGGGTAATTCAACCTCGCTCAAGACAATATTTCGCAGGTTGCCTCGAGTGGATACGTCGGCACTCAGGCTAAATGATTGCCACTCACGGCTGAATCGATGATCACGACCCAGCGTGGGGATTTGGGGTAAGGGGGCCGCTTCCGAAAAATCGTAGGCCCCTTCGCGCTGTAACTCCCCATAAATCTGTAGTGCCTGAGATTGCCGCCCGCTAAACATTAGCCAGTCAGCTTTGGCATGCAACAGGGTTGGGTCATCGGGAAAAAGTTGTAGGGCGCGATCTATAAGTCCTCTTGCGCTGGACCCTAGGGTGCTCTCAATATTACGTAAGCGATATTCACCAGGCGATTGATCACGATTTTGTTGGTAGGGACTCGCATAGCGATCTTGGGAAACACCAAAATTATCGACCACCAAAGGATCAACTCTGAAATCGATCAGGTAGTAGAGTTTAAGAATTTCAAGACTTATCGCTTTGCACCAAGGATCCTGCCATTGAACGCTGTCACAAACAGCCCCAGCCATGTCATTGCCGTGCTTAACGACGAACAAAACATCGGCCTCCGAGCCCGGCCAAGGGACACTAGCAAGCAGCTCACCCTGCACCGAGAGCCAGCGCATTGATGCATCTAAACGTTGTTCGGTCCAAGGTTCAGCACCGCGCCCCAATAGTCGATAAAAGTAATCCATTTGGCGACCTACTTCGACGGGGTCTCCCTGCTCACGAAGCAATTCAAGAATACGTTCTAGTAAGGGCAATTGCTCAGCGCTACTCAAGCCATTGTTTATCCGCGTGCTGTGTAGGGCCCATCGGTAAAGGCCCAAGGCGGCTTCCGCAGAGCCATATTCCTCAGCTTCTCTAGCCGCGTTGACTAGCGTAGGTGTCAGCTCGGGTGAGTAAGGCCCTACTCTAGATTCTAAATCCTGAATGGTCTTTGCGGTTGCATCGAGACGCCGCTGGGTCGTCAATGGAGAGGCCCGCTCTAGTGGCGCGGACTGGCGCAGCCCGGCGTCGGACCACAAAACGTGTATTCCCCACGGTTGAGGCTCCCCGGCAACACTCGATGCATGCCAAAGCGCTGCCAGTGTTGTGTAAACCACCACTGGCAGTAGCGGGGCCATCAAAGATTTGCTGCTACCAAACATGTTTTAAGTGTAAACCTATGAGACAAAAAAAAACCCGCCAATGGCGGGTAAAAAGCTTTAAAGGACCTGAGTGACTTGGGGCTAAGGTGTTAAGCGCCGTAGCCGGCAATGCCACATCAATGGTCCTATTCTCCCGGCTCCGTGACATAAATCAAATGTATTTGTTTCATCTTTTGTATTCTTTTATGGCATTATCCTATTTATGGATATTAAAAAAATCGCTAAAGTCGACCTCAACTTATTGGTTTCATTGCAAATTTTGCTGGAGGAATGCAGTGTCTCATCGGCCGCCCGAAGAATGTCGATCACTCAGCCGGCAATGTCAAAAACCTTAGGGCGTCTCAGGGATACATTTCATGACCCCTTATTCGTGCGCTCTAAACGGGGAATACAACCCACGCCAAGGGCACAGTCTATCGCTGCAGAACTTCCCGCATTGTTAGCTGCTGCAGAGGCTCTCCTTGAGGCGGGGGACTTTTCACCAAGGACTTATAAAGGTGAGATTACAATCGCGATTTCCGAATATGTTGGATTGTCGTTACTGCCCCCCCTAACGGCTCGTTTACAGAAAATTGCTCCCGGACTTAGCTTGCGTACCATTACGCGAGTCGAAGGTCAGCTCGATGAGCTTGCTGCGGGCGGACTCGATTTCGCGGTACAACTTACGCGGGCTGATTATCCCGAAGAGTTTCGCTACCAATCCCTAGGCGGATCACCATTGGCCGTCTTTGTTCGAGACGGCCACCCCTTGGCAAGCAGGCCCCTCACCCGGGAAAGCCTCACAGAATATCCCGCCATCAGCCTCTACGTATCCGATCGCAGTGACACAGAGCTACCCTTGCCACCCCATGCGCGACTGCAAGCAGGATCGGTTGCAATGCTTGAAACTTCACACCTGCTAACCGCGTTAGAAATCCTTAGGGAAACTGATTTTACTTTGGTGTGTCCCGCCTATTTAGCGCGAAACCAGGGCGCGACCCGCGACGTTATTGCACTCCCTTTACCCCCCGATGACGCACAGTATGTTGACTACGCGCTGGTAGCTCACAGACGCACTCAAGCATCTCCAGCTCATCAATGGCTGTGGAATGAGATCGTTGATACGGTAAGGGGTATGCGCTTGCGCACAGTGCATAGAGGATAAAGTTAACCTGAGTTGCCTCAACGACTATTTCTATGGCCTCTAAGAAGTGGCATAATAGGGACGTCCTTTACTGCCGTTGTTCATGTCAAAACGCACACCAAAATCCGTCCCACTATTCCAAACGCCAATCATCGAGACGCACTGTCATCTTGATTATCTGGCACAGGAAACTATGGCCGACGAATTACGTGCGATTACAGAAGCCGGTATCGAACGCATTGTTACCATTGCAGTTTCTCCCGACAACCTAGCGACTGTTTTAAATCTTTGTGATGCGCATGACTATATCTGGGGCACCCAGGGCATTCACCCGCATGAAGCCGCATCCTGGAATCCAACAGTCGCACAGGCTGTCGCCGTGGGTGCAGCCCACCCTAAAGTCGTGGCTATCGGCGAAATTGGCCTCGATTACTACTACGAGCACGCCTCACCTCAAGCCCAAACCCTGGCCTTTGAGGCGCAATTAGCGCTAGCCGCCGAGCGCGATTTGCCCGTTGTTATTCATACCCGAGAAGCTGACGCTGACACCAGGGCCGTGCTTGAAAATCATGCCCGTCATTTGAGAAAGAAAGGTGTCATTCACAGTTTTACCAGCTCCCAAGCCCTCGCCGACTACTGTTTATCCGAGGGGTTTCATCTTGGGTTTAATGGAATCTGCACGTTTAAAAACGCAGACAATGTCAGGGCTGTCATTAATTCCACCCCGCTAGAAAGCATCGTGCTTGAGACCGATGCGCCTTACCTAACGCCAGTTCCCTATCGCGGCCGAGTGAATTCACCCCGTTTTTTACCCTTGATTGCCCAACAAATTGCTGAGATTAAAAATATGCCGGTTGAAACACTGTTGAGAGCCGTTCGGAGGAACAGCATGGCGCTGTTCTTCGCTGATCAATGAGTGAATTTGCGGTCGGTCAACGTTGGGTAAGCCATGCCGATGTTGAATTAGGGCTTGGCATTGTTGTTGAGCTCGACGGGAGACGGATTACCTTACATTTCCCAGCGGTGGGCGAGGAGCGCACCTATGCAACAGATCGCGCCCCCTTAACTCGGCTCATTCTTGAAAGCGGTGACCGCTATCAACACATCAATGGGCAAGAATACGCCGTTTTGGAGCGTCACGAATCCGAGGGCATACTTGCCTACCTCATTGAAAGTGTCGCAGGGGAGCAAGAACTTGTTTCTGAGCTCGATATAGATCCTCACATACAGCTGCGCTCTCCAAGAGATCGACTTCTTAACAATCAGTTAGACAAGTTACTGGATTTCCAGCTTCGATTCGAAACGTTAAAGCAACGTGCGCATTTTTCAGGGAGTGCTGTACGAGGCCTGCTGGGTGCACGAACATCTCTATTGTCGCATCAGGTTTATATCGCCAGTGAAGTCGGCACTCGTATTGCCCCCAGAGTACTGCTGGCAGACGAAGTCGGTCTGGGCAAAACGATAGAGGCAGGACTTGTCCTGTCCCAACAGCTGGCCTCAGGGCGTGCCTCCAGAGCACTTATTCTTGTTCCTGATTCTCTGATACACCAGTGGCTAGTCGAGATGCTGCGACGCTTTAACTTGGCATTTTCTCTATTTGATAGCGACCGTTTGAGTGATCTCGAAATCGAATCGGCTTTTGAATCAGAGCAACTCATCCTGTGCCCTTTTTCACTGATGGCTCAAAATGAAGACGCCAGGCTTAGTGCATTGTCCGCTCAGTGGGATATGGTAATTGTTGATGAGGCGCACCACTTGAGTCGCCAAAACTCGCAGGAAGAAATTTTATCAGACTTCATTGAATCCCTAGCGGGGCAATGCAGCGGCCTGCTCTTACTGACGGCCACTCCAGAGCAAGCGGGGATAGAAAGCCACTTTGATCGGCTTCGCTTACTGGACCCTGACCGGTTCAGTGACTTGACAACTTTCCTGGCTGAACAGGAACAATTTTCAGAATGGAACCGTGTTATTGAGTTGCTCCAATCGGGCCAAAGCACGGTTGCCCTGCCCTCGGGCATTGACCAAAACACCGACAGTGCGTCTCAGATCCAGCAATTGCTTGACCGTTACGGCACCGGTCGGGTGCTATTTCGCAATACCCGAGCGTCAGTGCCAGGTTTCCCAACTAGAAATCTGCATACCTACCCACTAGAGGCCCCAGAACTGTATCAAGACGCTAGGGGAGAGTTGTTTCCAGAAATGTCTTTCCCCGAGTCCCAATGGTTAGAACACGACCCGCGGGTGGCCTGGCTCGAGTCTCAGCTTCGAGCGTTGCGACCTGAAAAGGTCTTGGTTATTGCTGCGAACGCCTCAACCGCCCTGGCACTAGAGCATCAACTCCACCTTCGGGCCGGCATTCGCTGTGCCGCTTTTCACGAGGGTCTTACGCTTGTGGAGCGGGATCGTGCCGCGGCCTATTTTGCCGATGAGCACGGTGGCGCCCAAGCACTGATCTGCTCTGAGATTGGCAGTGAAGGACGCAACTTCCAATTTGCACATCACTTGATTTGTTTCGATTTACCTAAAAACCCAGATTTACTCGAACAGCGAATCGGACGACTGGATAGAATAGGACAAACCGCCGATGTGTCTATTCATGTTCCATTTATACGGGGTAGCGCACAGCAGGTCTTGTTTCAGTGGCATGATCAAGCCCTCGGTGCATTCACCAGTAGCTGCGCTGTGGGCTATACGGTTCTGCAACAGTTTCAGGAACCCTTAAACAGTGCACTGGGAAATCCCGATTCACCCACCAAGGAGCTTCTGGCTGAATCGCTTGAGCTGCGCACTTCATTAGAAACTCAGATGCGGGAAGGTCGAGATCGCTTACTCGAATTAAACTCCCATGATGCCAATCGTGGGGCAGCAATCATTGAGAGCATTCAGCGCGAAGAGACACCCGACCAGGTACTGAGCTTTGCCGAGCTTCTCTTCGACCGTATAGGGGTGAGTCAGGACTATCACTCTGAGACCACCCACTTACTAAAACCGACTGAAATGCTAATTACTGGCGAACTCCCCGGTTTGAGTGAGGACGGCACGGTGGTCTGTTTCGATCGTGAGACCGCGCTGGCACGGGATGACGTCTTGTTCCTAACGCGTGAACACCCGCTACTCCGTGAGGCAATGGCGGTCGTCTTAAGTAGTGAGCTGGGAAATTCAGCCCTTGGAACGCTCAAGCATCCTAAGATACCTGGGGGTACCGTACTCCTTGAATGTGTTTACAGCCTCGATTGTATGGCGCCAAATCACCTCGAAATGGGGCGTTATGTCGATCAAACTCCACTGCGCTTCGTTATTGATCCTAAGTGTATTGATCGCGGCCAAACGATTGGGCACCAGGCGCTAAACCGCATGATTGGACCCGTCGCTACGGCAACGGCTGCAAATGTCATGCGCAGAATTCGATCCTTACTCGAGCAACAACTGAAGGCCGCTGACGCGTTAGCCCAATCAGAACTCGAGGTGAGAAAGCGACA
This sequence comes from Luminiphilus sp., assembly GCA_029253085.1. GTDB lineage: Bacteria > Pseudomonadota > Gammaproteobacteria > Pseudomonadales > Halieaceae > Luminiphilus. The sequence goes on from JAQXAF010000129.1 coordinate 88,734, forward strand.
GGCGATTGATTCGATCAATGAGCAATTAGGCGCAGAACATAGCCGCCTTGTTTATTTGAGCAGTGTGAATCCAGCGGTTCGCGATGTGGAAATTTCAGAGTTGGAGGCACGCATAGCTAAAACGCTGGCTTCAGTGGACGACGCGCAAGCTGTCAGTCAGGCCCTTCGCGTAGTCATTGCCACTTAAAATAGCGCTCGTACGCATCTGGAAGTTAGTCGGTCGCGTCGACAAATAGGCGCTGAGCGAGTAGAGCAAGCCCCTGCAGCTAGGGACGGTACCAAATAGCAGACGTGTAGGCACGCTCTTGAAGAGTGTCTGGGCGCCGCGTATTAACGCCGCCACCCAAGGCTAGTTTATCGAGTAATGAGTGGCGTGCCGTCGGTATTTGTAGCACGCGAACGTAATAAAAAGCCGACGCGCTGGGATCAAAGTCAGGGTCAGTCCAAGCGGCGGTTAGACGCCCTGCACCGACACTATTATCCACTTGCCCACTCGAGAGATCGACAGTATTCGCAATAGGTCGCAACGAGCCATCGGCACGCAATCGCGCCTCCCCAGCCCAAGCAACGTCAAAAACTTGCTCTTGGGTACCTCCATCACGCAATGTCCAACCCTTGATCACTTGCACTCGGTCTAGCGACCCAGAGGCAGGATCTGCCATGGCCTCAATCAATAAAGTCGGTGTCGCACCGGCTGCTGCGGTCATGAGCTCGCCGCCCATAGGCACCGCCTGTTCCAGCACATTAGTTGGGAAAGTGGCGGCCTCCAATAAATCACTCGCCAGATCCCAGCCGCCGTAAACTCTAACGCCAATACGTGGCCCCGTAGTGGCATAAACTTCTTTGCGGCGCATGGCGGCAACAATGCTTTCTCGGGTATTGTCCTCAGCCCAAACTGCGGCAAGGCCAGAGGCCGACATAGCCCAGCCGAAGGGTCTTTTAGGCTCGTCACCCCAGCCCGAACTCTTCTTGCTGGGAATGGAATCGGTCACAAATTTCCCCTGAAAATTTGCCTCCTCCGCACTGGGTAGTGCCGTGTGCCCATCTGTCGAGCCAATTACGCCAAACTGATAGGGGTTGATACCCAAATCGGCCTCCAAAGTAAGCCCCCTCCGTAGTGCAGATCTCACGTAGTCGCCGGGCTGAGGTTTGTATTCGGTCCAGCGACTCTGGATATAAAAGGGATAGGTTTCAAAGTCAGCAAATGCATCTTCCGGAGAGAGCGTGGAGTGAGTTTCTGAATCACCTTTAATTTGCGTGATCTCCACAAGCGGCTCCCAATAGCGACGTTGCTCAGCATATCGAGCGTCCATTTCTTCACCTCTTAGCGACGTCATATCAAACATGATGCCCTTTGAGATATTCGAATTGTGAGGGATTGCCAAAAAGGTGCCACCCGTTGATTTCGAAGTGGCTTCGAGCCAATGCCAAAGATCTTCAGGGAAGGAACTATTGTCGAGGCCGTAAGGGACGAAAGTCTGGGCTGTTTTAGCATCGATATCACCAATAACCACACGGTGCAGATTAGCGCCGCCGGGAATGGCGCTGTATTCCCATCCGATCAAAGCCGTAAACTCACCGGGCTCATTGTGGGCATCCGCTGCTTCGGTAATCGCTTTCCAAGCATCTGCTTCAACCGAAGGTAAATCAGGAATCCAACCCACGTCTGCGTTCCAGTTCCTCGCCGCAGCTGCGAAATCATCAGTTGGCTCAGGCAATATACCAAGAAACAAACTGCGAGCAGTCTGCTGATCGACAGCGTCGCGAAGTATGGCTGTTGCCACCCAAGCCTTTAAGGTCTCGATCAGTGATAGGTCGTCCCGCGCTACGCCGTCATAATAGACACTACGAATTACACCCATGAGCTCGGCGTGATCTGATACGACTAAAAAATCTAAGGGTGTTTCCAACTGGACCCGTCGGCCATCCCAGCCATGCACCACGGGAGACCCTTTGGCGAATCGATAAGCCATGTCTGGAGTTGCCGTCAAATTGTTATTGGCAAAGGCATCGGACGAATAGGTTGTATGCAGGTGTGTATCGCCCCAAAGTAATTCTTTGCCTTCTGCCTCTGCCATCGCCACTGACATCACGGCAAATAGCAAGACCATCCACTTCAAATTTTTCATTATTATTCTCGATTTCTGCACACTGCGATTGTGTTTTGAGTAGCCAAGGCAGGAACGTTTCAACGCCCCTTCCAGGTGTAGGGTTTTTTACTGAAAAAAGCGGCTACCGCATTGGGGCAGTCCTCACTTGAAATGCAAAATTCCTGCAGGTCCGCCTCTTTGGTAATGGTATCTCCCAGAGATGCAGTAGCCGCGAACCGCAATGCCTCCTTCGTATACCGAAGAGCTAGCGGGGAACGTCCTGCCAGATCTGCGGCGAACTCCATTGCCTCGGCGGCAAAGGCTGCCTTTTCAAAAACTCGATTGGCCATTCCCCATTCAAGCGCTTTATTTGCGCTCAATTTTTCCCCAAGGGTCATCAATTCAAAGGCTCTTCTATTCCCAACAAGTTTTTGAAGAAGCCACGTTGACCCGCCATCTGGGATTAATCCAATCGCCGCAAAGGGCTGATACAAGTAAGCATCATCGGCCATGACCACGAGATCACAAGCCATAGCGTAACTGTAACTGATGCCCGCACAAGGCCCATTGATCGCAGCAACCCAAACTTTTGGCGCTTCTGCGATTGCCAGCACGCCAGGTTTAAACTCATGAATAAGGTCATCTCGAGTCTGCGCGCCCACCATCAGATCTGCCCCAGCGCCATCGTCTGCGAGATCAGCGCCGGCACCAAATGCCCTGCCCTCACCAGTTAAAATTACCACTCGAATCGCGTCATCCATATTGATCGCTCGGGCAGCCGCATAAAACTCCCGCCGCATTTGACCGTTCATTGCGTTGAGGCTGTCTGGACGATTAAAGGCAATGCGGGCGACAGCGCCATCACAGGTAACGGTAACGGTTTCAAATTTTGACATGGTGTTCTCTCAATTTTCTAAGCAAATATAAGTAAGGCTAGTGGTAATAGCCGCCGTGCTGACGGCAGGTAGATCCTGACATTGGTCAGTGTCAGACTCAAGAATACCATCAGACAAACCGCCCTTTTTACATGTTCAGCGGATTTTTAATTCAAAGTTTTAACAAACAGAACTATCCGTAGACGCTACTAAGGGATGGTTACAGAAGCAGCACCGATAGCTAGCTCGACCCGAACGTATTCGGTTGTGTCGCGTGCTAGAAACGCTGTGATTCCGACAGGCGCATTGATAGGCATGCCGACGCTGACGGCGTACTGGAATATGACTCAAATCCGCCGTAAAAGTGGCACTAGGGTTAGCCCCCATAGCCACCATAAGAGACTGCCATTCTGGTCCATGGGGTTTAACTTTGCGCCGTCCGAACTGCTGATGGATCGCATAATGAGCAACTTCATGGGGCACCGTATCCCGCAAGTGTAGGGACATATCTGTCGCAAATACCCAAGGATTGAAGCGCAGCCACATCTGACTGCCCTTGTAGCAATACATGCCAGCAGTCGTACCCGAGAGGTCAAGGCGCGCTTCTATAGGGCCCAGAGGGATTTCAAGTAACCGTTGAGCGCGTTCGATATCGTGACGCACTCGGGCTTGAATCTCCTGAGCCTGAACATCGCTCAGAGGCCCAAAAGA
>JAQXAF010000009.1 GCA_029253085.1 Luminiphilus sp.
TATACGAGTCATGGAAGAATTTTGAAATCACGAGGCCGTCTTCGTCGCAGACAAAGACCCCTGGGTAGGGAATGCCATAAATAAAGGCATCGTCTTTGGATACTTGTGTATTTAAAATACCGTACTGCGCTATGACGACTGAATCTTCGTCGGATAACAGTGGATAGTTTATACCCTGAGCCTGCGAAAACTCCCTAAGGGCTTTCGGGTCGTCATAAGAAACTGCGTAGAGCTTGATGCCGTTGGCTTCAAACTTGGCGTGAGCATTTCGCAACTCCCCGAGCTGCGTCCAGCAGGGGGGTCACCAAACTGCAGATCGATAAAAGACCAGTGCTGCTCTCGAGTGACCGCGATCTTTATGAAAACGAACTTGCCTACCAAACGCGTCGGGAAGTTCAAAATCGGGAAGCCGTTCTCCGATAGCAGGGCCAGTGCATGCTCCTTCAGGCAGGCTCGCTCGCACCGGGTGCCCTATTGGGGCGGGAGCATCGAAGCCAAGACTATCGCGTTCCATGATTATCTACCCTGCTGCAATGCCTAATATCTTCCATATATTAGGCGAGTCCCTTGCTTGCGAGAAGTGCCTTGCAATTGCAGGCAAAAGCTACGGTTTCGCCGCTTTTAACATGGCAGCTGAATCATCGAAGGGTTGGAAGGCCACATACTTACCATCTTTAATTTTAATCATGTGGATGGACTGGGTATCAAGGCCCTCTGCAGTCATATGTACATGAACAAAGACGGTGTCACCAGATTCATAAAAACCGATGGGATCAACCTTGAATTCGGGCCACATCTTGCCGATAGGGGCAAAAATGCCGGCCTCAACAGCAGCCGGCCCTACGTAGGTGCCGGTGTAAGGTAAGCCGACTTGAATCGTCCAAATGGCATTTTCCGCTTGCACGGCGCGCCAAGTCTCCATGTCTCCAGAATTAAAGGCATCATATCCGGCCTTGGCCGTCGCGATATTATTTAAAACTTCGCCCTCTTCATGATGGCCGGCGTAGACAGAGCTTGATACGAGCAGTGATAAATAGAGTGCAATGGTTTTCATATTTGATCCTTATGACGATTTTTACCCAAGGACGTTCTGGCACTGGAAAGTTAAAAATAAGCTGTCCAAACCCCGTGATACGCCAATATATTTTTCCACTGGCAACGGCTCATGATGGGTCGGAGGACTTAAGCTGATAGCCTGTCAATCCATTGGCAAACTCGGGCGTTTCATCCGCTTTTTGTGCCACGTTGTTCTACCAGCTTGAGCGCCGTTCTTCCCGAGCCATCAGCAACACGATAAGAATAAACAGCGTGTGTATCGAGACGTAAGAAATAATAAAACGCGAGTCATTGGACGTACTTAAAACGGCGAATAGCCTCGATGAACCTGAGATCAAGAAATATAAGAGCACGCCTGCGTAGCACAGTAGGATAGTTTCCAAGGGCTTTCTGAGTAGCATCCAAATATAAAAAGTGACTAACATGACGAACCCGACAAAAAAACGGATTTGGTGCAGCCGGTAGTCCCCGTAGTGTTGAGTCCACCCATAGGAGAGGAATCGGTCCAACATATCGGCGTTGTACAGGGTTAAGTATGCTAGGGCGGCTGCGGTTAAGATGAAGAGGCACGCCCTAAATAGCCTGGTTTTACCGCTAATGGCTTCTTTGAAATTAGAAAGGCTTAGGGCTTGCGGTTCTAGCAGCGCCTTTAATTCCTCTTTGGAGAGGGTTTGCCTGTTTTTTAGCTTTTCTTCACCCATAGCGATTCTCGCGTCTGTACGCGTCGACGGCCATAAAAACGATGGTCATGAGATATATGGGACGCAAACCCTGTACGGCTTTTCCGGTTAGGGATTCCGCAAGAAAAAATATGTTATCGAGTGCGATGTAGTCCTCGATAAAAGCAATCCATGAAATGACAGCAACGATGGCTAGAACTTTTCCAACGGGGCGTTGTGTAAAACGTAGGTAAGTGTAAAAAATAATCAGGGCTCCAGTAATGGTTGCCCGGTAGTAGACCAAGTCCTGCGCCATTTGATAGGCGACGGGTGATGTCGTTATCGCTTCAGCGCCTCCCATGTCAATCACAGTGAGGGTGTGCACGAGCACAGAGGCGGCAAATGCAAACACAATAAGCTCAGCAACGCGGTAAGCATTTGTCATGTGATCACTCCTAATGCCTTTCCTCTAAACACATTAAACAATAAATGCACAATTAGATATAAAGAAAATTTGTGTGCTTATCGTCACGAGCTGACAGTATTTCTGCCGGTTGTTGTGATGGGGTAAAAGAAACTAGCACTGGGCTGTTCATCACCCGCATGCCAAGCCGCTTAGCTTACACCGCCAAGCTTGCTCCCTATCGACGGGTCATGTTAGTTATTAGCCGACAGAAACATGTGAAATTACGACACTATTACTGAGGTTTAGGTCGGTGCTGCCAAAAACAGGTGCAATTGCGACATTGTTGCCGAGGTTTAGGTCGGTGCTGCGGGGGTATTTGGGGCCTGAGATTAAATGTAAGACTGGTCTTTCGGTGAATATGGGCGTTTGGAGCTGCGTGTAGGCGCTAAGGGGTGCGGATAGCGTCGGCAACTTAGTTTGGTTTCCTGGACCTGATGTATGGGCGTGACCTATGGATTCGATGATTCGACAAATAAGTCTAGACGTTGTGTCGTATTTGGCGGAAGAGGTAGGAGTCGAACCCACCAGGCGCTTTTCTCAGCCCCTCACTGGTTTTGAAGACCAGGCACCCCACCGGGGGCGTCGCTCTTCCAATATATTAGGGCTCAATACCCAGCGCGCGCTGCACATTAGCACGGGGCACAAGTACGCGCACGTTGCCTTCCCGGCGGGTGAGGTGCAGGCGATCAAAGTGCTCCAAAATCTCAACGGTAAGGTTGCGCCCGGTCCCAAATTTATTTTTCAAACCAGCCACCGTTAAGGCTTCACCTTGATCATGGGTCAAAGTAAGCCGTTCGTAATAGTGTAAGAGTTGGGACGGTAGGGCGTAGCGGTGCTTGTTAAGCTCATGCAGTTCACCGCGGCCCATGCCGAAGCGTAACGCTTGTTTGGCGAACTGCTCTGGTATCTCTGCGAGCGACAGTAAGTCACCCAGCAGGGGCAGGGTAGTGCCGCCGCGCTGCAATTGCGCCTTGAGTTGCTCCCAATGGTTCAGCGTCTGCTGAGATTTAGCCGGCTTGAAGTCTTTCCGACTGATGTAACCCTCTTGGTGTGCCAGGCTGCCCGACCGCAGCAAAAGATCAACCGCCGCGAGTCCAAGGGTTAAGCCGAAATTTGGGGTTAGTGCTTTTTCCAGAGATGTCATTTTTATGCCAGGGGCCTGAGGTTGCTCTCGATGCCAGTCATCGAGGTACTGCGCCAACCATTTGATAACAAATTGCCATTGTTTCTCCGCAACAGCCCAAGTTGTTCCGTCCCGTTGAAATTCGCGAACCTCATCGATTGGAAAGAGACTCTCTGGCACCTGCCGACGGTTACGAATCGCCCAAAATTTTGAAAGATTGACGGGTTGCTGAGCCTCTAGCAATTGCGCTAGCGCAGCTTTTGCATCCGGTATTTGTAAGGCACGCAGCCAACACAGACGTGCACGGCGTGCTTTACCAAACTTAGGCCCTTCGGGGTCGAGTACCCTGCCACCGCCAAGAATACGGGTTTCTGCATGATCCTGAACTAAAAAGGGCTCTCCCCAGATGCTACTGATCGGGTGGTCGAGTATTAGCTGCGCAAGGCAGGATTCGCCAGGTTTTAAGGGACCCTCTGGCGTGTCGATATGAGCTAAGCGCGCGGCCAAGCGTTTGGCACCCATATAAATTTTTACCGGCGCCATATGCTTCAGAGGGAAGGGGGCACTGCTCAGCAAACTGACCTCAACGTCGAGGCGCGACGCGGGGGGCGGTGCTTTGGGTGCTACCAGCCAATCCCCGCGGGTGATTTCTTTTAAGGAGACTTTACCGGCGATGGCGAGTGCGACCCGTTGGCCGGCGGATGCGTGCTCAACCTCCTGGCTGTTGGCCCTCAAGTATCGAATACGAACCGACTGCCCTCCGGGCAACAACTCGAGCGGATCACCTTTGCGCACCTCACCGGCACTTGCAGTTCCGGTGACGACAAGCCCCACACCCTTAACGTTGAAGCTTCGGTCTATTGAGAGACGAAAGCCCCCTGAATTGCCCAGCCGTTGATGGGCTTCTGCGACGCTGGTCAAATGATCCTTAAGGTCATCCAAGCCGTCGCCGGACACGCTAGATACGGCAAAGGATCGATATGCTGGCCAGCGGCGCGGCTGGATCAGCGCATCGACTTGCTGTAGCACTTCATCAACTCGCGATGGATCAACCCTGTCGACCTTGTTGACCACAACGCATACGCGCGCTACGCCCAAAATTTCGAGTACGTCAATATGCTCAAGGGTTTGGGGCATGGGGCCGTCATCGGCAGCGACAACTATTAGCCCCATATCGACACCGCTAATACCAGAAATCATGGTGTTAATGAATTTTCTGTGGCCGGGGACATCAATAAACCCAAGGGTCTCATCGGACCCCTGGGGCATAAAGGCGTAACCTAAATTAATCGACAGTCCGCGTTCTACTTCTTCGGCGAGGGTATCAGTCTCGACCCCGGTCAGTGCGCGAATTAGCGACGTCTTGCCGTGATCGACGTGTCCCGCGGTCGCTATGATCAAAGTGCTAGTCCGCCCAACTGTCGGGTAAGCGCGATTTTCTGATCATCTTCTAGGCAACGCAGATCAAGCCACAGCGCCCCCTGATGAATACGGCCAATCACCGGTCGGGGCAACTGACGAAAAGCCGTACTCAAGGCGCGCAAGTCACTGTCAGCGCCCGAAACGGGCTCAATTTTTAACCCCGAGCTGGGCAGCGTTTCTACAGGCAAGGAACCGCTGCCAATCTGGCTTAATGTTTCCTCGACACTAACGGAATACTGCGGCCCCAGCGCCGATGTAAATGCGGGTAGCAGTGAGGTCGCAAGTTCCTCAATAACTGCCGTGGGCCGGGTAATGAGCCGCAAAGTGGGCAAGTTTTCGCTGAGCTTCTCCGGGTGGTTATAGAGCTTCAGTGTTTCCGCCAGAGCTGCCAGGGTCATCTTATCTAAACGCAGGGCTCGCTTTAGAGGGTTGGACTTAATCTGTGCTATCAGGTCTGCGCGGCCGGCGATCAGCCCGGCCTGAGGCCCTCCAAGCAATTTGTCACCGCTGAAAGTCACGAGGTCGGCACCATAACCAATGGCGTCGGCGACAGTAGGCTCTTTGGGAAGATTAAGCGCCGCAAAATCGAGCAGGTTGCCACTGCCCAAATCAATCATAAAAGGAATGCCAAGCCCTGAGGCCAGCTTTGCCAGCTCAGATTCGGTGGGGTTGGTCGTATAACCCTCAATCCGGTAGTTACTGGTATGAACTTTCATGAGTAGCGCCGTATCGGCATCAACACCCTCGGCATAGTCTCTAAGGTGGGTGCGGTTGGTCGTGCCTACCTCGGTGAGTGAGCAGCCAGCGCGGCTCATAATGTCGGGGATGCGAAATGAGCCGCCAATCTCGACCAGCTCCCCACGGGACACGGCCACTTTTTGACCCATGGCCAAAGTGTTCAGTGCCAGTAGCACGGCTGCGGCGTTGTTATTGACCGCAGTGGCCGCCTCGGCCCCCGTCTGTTCGCAGATCATGGTCTCGATATGGGCTTCTCGATCACCGCGTTTACCACTGGTTAAATCAAACTCAAGGTTGCAGGCGCCAGCAGCAACTTCGGTAACCGCAGTAATTGCCGAGTCACACAGTTGGGCTCGTCCTAAATTACTGTGCAGAACGATGCCGGTCAGATTAAACACGGGAATCAATGTGGCGTCGTGGCCTGAGGCTACAGCGTCAACAACTCGCTGCTTAATTTTTTCCAGATCAATCGATGGTGACTCCCCGATGCTGATTTCTTGCCGCAATTGCGCGAGCTGTTCGCGCACGGACTGGGCTATCTGTGCGTGGCCCCAGGTCGCAATGTCCTCGGGCATGGACTCGAGGATGGCGCCGACAGCAGGGAGCTGCCGCAATTTTTTCTGTATCGGGTTGTCCACGGCTGGCTATCTATATTTGTTGACGGAAAGGTGGAGTGTAGCGCTTACCCACCATAGGGCAATCCTTGTAAAACTGCTTCATCGGCCGCCATAAAATCCCTGTCGCCTTTATCGGTGTGCTTGCGACTTACATTCGAGAAGCCGCTGACTTAACCAGCACAAAACAACTAAGTGATATAAGCTTTGATGACTTAATGACAGGGCTCTATCTAAGCAATGACCTGGAAAACAGAAACCGATGAAATAGAACGCCGGCGCGAACTGGCTCTGAATCAGGGTGGGGAAGCGGCGATCGCTAAGCAGCACAGCCAACACCGCCTCACAATCCGTGAGCGCATTGAGAAACTTATAGATCCGGGTAGCTTGGAAGAAGTGGGGCCCGCTGCGGGCACGCCGGTATACGACGAAAACGGTGTGCTCACGGGATTGGATCCCGCTAATTTTGTATTAGGTTTCGGCAAAGTAGGCGGACGCAGAATCGTTGTTGGTGGCGAAGATTTCACCCTGCGAGGAGGCTCACCCTCTGCAGCCGGACTCCGCAAGAGCGTTTATGCAGAGGAACTGGCGGTGCAGTATCGTTTGCCGCTGGTGCGACTGCATGAGGGTTCAGGGGGGAGCGTTGGCGGTACTGGTGGGAAGGGCCCCAGCTTGCCCGGTCCGGTTAATGCGCCGGCACGTTTTCGTTCAGTAGCCCAAGCGATGGGCACGGTACCGGTGGCTAGCGCTGCTCTTGGTGCCGTCGCCGGGCTACCTGCCGGTCGCCTTGTGGCGTCGCATTTTTCAGTTATGTCCAAAAGTACGGCGCAGATACTGACCGCAGGGCCTGCCGTGGTGGCGCGGGCGATGGGTGAAAAGAAAAGCAAGGATGAGCTGGGAGGCTGGAAGGTACACACCAAGAATGGAACTGTTGATAACGGTGCCGAAGACGAGGCGTCCTGCATCGCTGAGATCAGGCGCTTTTTGTCGTATATGCCCGATAACATTTATCAGCTAGCACCGGTCATCAACTGTGATGATCCTGTTGACCGTTGCGATGAGCACCTCATAGAAGTCGTACCCCGGAATCGCAGACAAGCTTTTGACATGCGCTCGATCATTGCATCGGTTGTTGATCGGGAAAGCTTCTTTGAGATGGGCAGAGGTTATGGTCGATCGCAAATTACCGGGCTTGC
>JAQXAF010000013.1 GCA_029253085.1 Luminiphilus sp.
GACAATGATTCGGGAGAAGTTCGACCGCGAGGGTATCTCACCCAAATCTCTCAGGGCACCGCTTACTCCCTTCACCATTGGAGCAGCTGGATATCCTTTGACTTTGATCTTCCTGAAGGGGAGTACGAGTTTGTTGTGAACCTCGCTACCCAGATGGACGAGGGCCACCCAGAATCTACCATGACCACTGGACTGCTTTGGTCTGAGGGATTTTATTCTGGCGGTAGTCAGTACCAATATGGCGATACGTGGTACCGGGACATGCGATCCCCCGGTTTTAATGGCAAGGCGCATACCAGCGATGGGGACAGTATTCAGTGGTTAGGTCAGCAGATCGCCAACGACCCTAGGTTCGCTAAAGCGACGGTTAAATTCTGGTGGCCGGCCGTATTTGGAGCTGAGGCACTTGTTGCGCCCACCGACCGTAGCCTGCCGGACTACGAAGGCCAGCTGTTAGCATTTAATGCTCAGGAGGCGCTTGTCGAAGAGCTTGCTGCGGCCTTTATCTCTGGGGGCTACAAGCTGAAGAGTCTTCTTGCCGATATGGTGGTATCTCCCTGGTTCCGTACGACCGAAGTCAGTCAAGAGCTGTCTGAGACGCAGCAAAAAGCGTTAATAACCGTGGGTCGAGGACGATTACTCACTCCAGAAGAGCTTGACCGTAAAAATAAAGCCGTCTTTGGTCGTACCTGGGGCGAAAATACGAGAGGCAACGGATATAACTACAAGAATCCGACAAATTTTTCATCTGTGTGGGGTGGATACGCATCTTTTTATGGCGGAATCGACAGCGCGGCGGTAACTAAGCGTAACCGCGAAAAGACGCCACTCATGTCAAACGTAAGCGAGAAAATGGCGGTCGAGCTGGCATGTCAGGTAGTAGTAGAAGATTTTGCTAAGCCCCAAGTGGATAGAAGGGTCTTTACTGAGGTCGAGAAGGCTACTAACCCCATGACCTTAGCGAGAGAGGATTATGTATTGGACCACCAAAATTCCTCGGACCAGTATCAATTTTACGAGCGCAGCCTCGACTTTGAAGTGGTTAACGAAGGAGGGATGCTCACCTTTGAGGATACCACCACGGGAAATAACTGTGTACAGGACGAGGAGAACAGTACTGAAGACGAATGGCGTGGGTGGTGTCGACATACAGGCGTAGCAAATGTCGAGGTTTACAAATCTGGCCGCCTCGTCAAAGCGCTGAGCGCCAACGAGTTTAGAGATAGTGGGGTGTTCTTCCCGCAGCTCTGGACGGATAATCAGACCGGGGAAGTTAGAGAGTCTGGCTTTGTTGATAGTCGCGGCGGCAAGGCAGTCTACATGAACTGGGGCGGCATGAGCTTTTCGCTAGATTTCGACCTTGGGCCAGGAGATTACACGTTAACAGTCGAACTCGCTTCTCAGGTAGAAGAGGGTTTTCCCGACACCGACCTTCAGTCTGCATCGGTATTAGTACGAACCGAAAACCTTGATGTGTCTAGTGTTAACGCAAAGGCTGTTACGGCACAGCTGGAGGCGCTGCACATGCGGGCCACGGGTAACATACTTAGTGATGATATGAAAAACAGGCTGCTCGAAGCTTTTGTAGATTATGCGAGCACGACAGTTAGCGAAGAGGGAACTTGGTTTAACGGGCATTGTGATTTTAGTGAAATTTTGGACAACTCGCTGATGACCAATGAAGAGAGCCGGCGTATCAGGAGAGATTCCGCAGGCAGTTTGCGGGCATGGACCTTAATGGTACACGCCTTGATGAACAGCTATTCTTACTTACACGATTGAGCGAGTAATGAGATATGCCTAGTCGTAATACGACATTTACAAACCGAAGGCGCTTCATAAAGTCTATGGCTCTTGGGGCCGGCGCACTAGCAAGCACTTCTGGCTTTCGCGTTCTGGGCTCGGGCTTGGCGCCCTATTCAGGTAAGTTGTTGGTGACCCTGCAACTTAGCGGCGGTGCCGATGTTACCCAGCTGTGTGACCCCAAAGTAAACACCCCGGGCGAATTAAAAATTAATAATTGGGCTGACGCTGCAGATCCTGGCGAGGCCGGCAATATTCGGTTTGCTCCGGTGGGTGATAATTTCAATTTCTTTAACCGTTTTGGTTCAGACATGGTGGTGGTCAATGGTGTTGACGCCCAGACAAATTCACACGAAACCGGGCGTTTGTTCAATTGGACCGGCAGCAATGCCGAAGGGCGGCCCTCGCTGACGGCGTTACACGCAGCAGCCAATGCGCCAGAGCAACCTCTGGCCTACTCGGTATTTGGTGGGGGCACCTCGCGAACCTCGGGCATTATTTCTTACAACCGCTTTCGAGACGTTTCACGTTTGCGTGAGCTCGCCAAGCCCACAGAAATGCCATGGAACCCCTCAAATCAGCTTCGTCCTGATTTGGAGATTAGCGAGGCACAGCGTTTAACGCGAGAGTCGGTAACAGAACTCTTCTCCTCGACAAGCCTCACACCGCGTCAGCGCCGCAGCGTCACCCGTTACAAGCAGGCTCTGGACGGGAAGGAAGGCCTGTTGCGCCTTGCTGAGGGGCTGCCCTCTCCTGATGATTACGAGGGCGATGAAACGTTCCAAGTGGGTGACAACAATTTTTGGTCTAATTTGAAGCAGCAAATGCAAGGCGCGCTGCTTGTTTTTAAGTCTGGTCTCGGTTCAAGCGCCGATTTAGAGTTAGGCGGCTTTGACTCCCACGAAAATCATGATGATATTCATGACGCGCTTTATACTCATTTGGCGGATGCCATTTATTATTTTTGGGATTACGCAGAGCAACTTGGGCTTGCTGATCGTATTTTGTTAGTCGTGGGCTCAGATTTTGGACGCACCAACATGTACAACGATGGCAACGGCAAGGATCACTGGAACATTGGCTCTTACATGCTGATGGAGCAGGGCGCGCGCTGGGGTAATCGCGTGGTGGGAGCCAGCGATGAGCTGCACTTTGCCCGCGGTATTAATCCAAGCTCTCTGGCGCTATCTGATAGGGGAACTATTTTGACCCCAGCCCACATTCACCGAGCTGTTCAAAAATATTTAGGTATTGACGACTTCGCTGCCGCCAATGGCATTGCCCTACCAGATGTCGAAGATATTGCTTTGTTTTCCTCGAGTAAGCAGACGCGGGTATAAATCAAGGCCAGCCATTGCCAGCACCTTGGACATTTGGCAAAGGTGAAGCGTCTACGCAACAAGCATCGGGTTTCCGCCGCGACTACTTATCGGTCCTTGGCGGCTTGGAAACGCCTCCGGAGCATTATCATTATCGGCAGAATCACCACTGGCTAGGCTCGCGGCCACGGTGTCTCTGAAGGTAAACTAGTGATCTTTCCGCCTCGGACGCCGTAATGACTGATTTTCAAATTGCCCCGTCAATTCTTTCTGCGGATTTTGCGCGCCTTGGTGAAGAGGTCGACACGGTTTTGGCCGCCGGTGCTGACATTGTCCATTTCGATGTCATGGATAATCATTACGTACCCAACCTGACGATTGGCCCCATGGTGTGCCAGGCCCTACGTAACCACGGCGTAGAAGCACCCATCGACGTTCACCTCATGGTGCAACCTGTCGATAATTTGATTGGTATGTTTGCCGATGCCGGTGCCACTTACATTACGTTTCATCCGGACGCTTCCACCCATGTTGACCGCTCATTACAACTAATCCGCGGAGCAGGCTGTAAATCGGGCTTGGTTTTCAATCCCGCCGCCTCGCTGGAGGCACTCAAATACGTCATGGATAAAGTCGATATGATTTTATTAATGTCGGTAAATCCGGGTTTTGGGGGACAAAAATTTATACCTGCCACCCTCGACAAACTCCGTGAAGTGCGCGCGCTCATCGATGCCAGTGGGCTGGATATTCGCCTTGAGGTCGACGGTGGGGTAGGGCCGGCTAATATCGCAGAAGTTGCCGCTGCGGGTGCAGATACCTTTGTTGCCGGTTCCGCTATATTCAATCAACCCGACTACCGCGTGGTAATCGATGAAATGAGGCGCGAACTCGCCAGCGTTCATTCATAATGGATCAGCAGACTTTTGATGCCCTTATTGCCGAGGGCTACAACCGTATACCAGTCAGTCGCACTATCTTGGCCGATATGGAGACACCACTGTCGGCTTACCACAAATTTGCTGCTGGGCCCTTTTCGTTTCTTTTTGAGTCGGTACAAGGCGGTGAGAAATGGGG